>JAIOHN010000498.1 GCA_019912985.1 Anaerolineae bacterium
ACTGCCCAGATTGATCTTTAGGTCGAGAGCTGGCACTGGCAAAATCTGCTCATGAGGATAGGGCATCCGACCATCGAGGTAATAGAGATGTTCTATATATCGATTGAGCGGAGCAGAGGGGATATATCTGAGGTAAGTCATACTATCGGCCTCACCTTATGAGGACACATTAGGTCCTCAATCCATAAATGAGCAATTCCTCACCAACCTATATCATGCCTCCCTATGCAATGTAATGGATTCACGTTAATTCATAATGAGAATTGTAACGGCTATTGTTATTGGATGAGCCGCGAACCAGCGCCTGGCGGAACGACGGCCCGTTAATTAATCCCAACGATCAGAAGCCTCGGCTGCCTACCCTATCCTTTTTATGTACTTAGCAAGTTCACCGAGGTACCCTTTCGGCGCTCACAGTAGCCACCGCGCTGATACTCCGGTGCCGAATGTAATTGTGTTCAAGTCGATATTATAGGATGCACCACTGCGTACGATGACAGTGTCGGCTTGACGAGCAGAAGTAAGTTGATTGAATTTTTACAAGACAATTGCCTTAATGTCGCCTAGCATGAACAAAGTGACATCTGAATTGTAATCTGATGAAGTAATTTATGTTCATGATCGGTATTGAAATCTTCTCAGCATTAGCTGCGGTCGACATAGCCCAGATACCGTCTTCGCCAATTTCCCGGGAGGAGGTCACCGCGGCACTCTTGGGCCTGAAGCCGCCGAAACGCGGACGCCCACTCATTGCAATTATAGGCATCAACGATGCAACTGAGACCACCGACTATCTCATGCCCTATGGAATTCTTCGACGCGCGGATGTGGCCGACGTGATGTTGTTGGCGACACAACCCGGTGCCGTGAAACTCTTTCCCGCGCTTAAGGTTCAGCCGGACGCGCCAATCTCTGATTTTGATACGCAGTATCCGGACGGGGCCGATTTCGTTATCGTCCCGGCCATGAGCCGTGATAACGATCCGGTTGCTCTGGAATGGATCAGGAATCAGGCAGATAAAGGCGCAACGATTATCGGAGTCTGCGCCGGAGCACGTGTTGTCGCTGAGGCTGGCTTGCTCGATGGCAAACGCGCCACAACACATTGGTACTATCTGAAAGGAATGCTCGACAGGCATCCAACAATTCGGTACGTTGCGAACCGGCGGCTGGTAGTAGACCAGGCAGTCGTAACGACGACGGGAATAAGCGCGTCCATTCCGCTAACACTCACCTTGATCGAGGCAATTGCAGGTCGAGAAAAGGCCGAGGCTATCGCCCAGAACCTTGGCATCGAACATTGGGACATCAGTCATAACAGCGCTGCGTTCAAAATGTCGCCGTCATTCGCGCTGACGGTACTTGGTAATATGCTTGCTGTATGGAACCGAGAGCAGCTTGGTATTGAACTCACGCCTGGTATTGATGAGGTCTCACTCGCCCTGACCGCCGACGCCTGGTCACGTACCTATCGATCGCGAGCGCTCACATTCGCTGCATCGCCTGAGGCGGTGACATCCCAGAGCGGTGCTCGTATTCTGCCTGATCATATCGCGGCCAACTGGCCCAGCAAGCGACTCGTTCCCGTTATTGGAAATCGAGCACCTATAGAAGTTTTCGATAATACGCTGCGGGCCATCAAGGAGCGCTATGGAGCACGCACGGCCCATGTGGTCGCCATGCAGCACGAATACCCATGTAACTAAAAGAAGTAAAACTATGGAACCACGAATGATAGTATTGGCAATTTGCGCAGAATCAAATGGAGCATAACGTTGGTCATCCTTACACCATTTCAACGGAGCGATTTTGATAGGCTTATCTCCTGGATCGGGAGTAAAGAGATGTTGGTGACGATTGCCGGTACGGAATGGACTTATCCCCTCACCACCGAACAATTAGAGGTCTATCTCGACAACCCCAATAGTCATTCTTTCAATATTGTGAACGAAGAGCAGAATACGACAATTGGTCATGCCGAAATCATCCTCTACGACGATGGAACCTGTAAGATCGATAAATTGATCATTGGCGATCCCTCTCTGCGCGGCAAAGGCCTTTGTCAACAAGTGATGAAACAACTCATGGCTTTTGCATTCACCAAATTGCCGATTCACACAATAGAACTGAATGTTTTTGACTGGAACAGCAGCGCTATTCGATGCTATGAAAAGGTTGGCTTTAAGATCAACTCTGCAAAAAAGCAGACCTTCGAAATCGATGAACAGAAATGGGTAACCATCAATATGTCAATCAAGAGGCCGAAGTAAAATCGACCTCACCCACACTTTATTGAGTTGCAGCGAGAGCGCGATTAATTCAAAACGAGACTTACGATTGCTGGTATTGGATCACACAATGCAAAGCTCATACTATTGGCTATGAGAGCCTAGGAGTACAAATCCATGATATTCTTCCGCATCGCCGGGATTTTCCTCATAGTTATGCCGATTGTTTTCTTGTTTGCCTTCTTTTCGCTAAGGCACACGTTTGAATATCCCAGTATCCTACGCAAACCAACAGATTACATCCTCGAGCGTTTTGCCCAGGGTGGCTCACACCTGATTGCGTTCTGGTATGTTTTTTTCATGAGCGCTGTACTCATCATTCCGATGACGCTGTTCTTTCAACTTGTATTCGTTGAGCAGCATCGATACCTTGCCACATCGTCTGCGGTGGTCGGCGCACTCAGCGGCCTCGTCCAGACAGTGGGTCTGCTCCATTGGGTGTTTCTCGTCCCAAGTCTGGCGAATCAATACAACGCGGATACGTCAACATCTGCCACTCATGAATCAGTGGCAGTGGTTTTTCAAGCCTTCCACTGCTACGCGAGCGTCGCCGTCAGAGAGCATCTCGGTTCCCTGTTGACCGGCGTGTGGACTATCTTGATCAGTTCAATGATGTTCTCTACACCGATCTTCGGAACGCCGCTTGCCATCGTTGGCATCATTTCGGCACTCGGCATCTTGGTTGGGTTATTTGAACCTACGGGATGGAAACCGGCGAGGGCAATCAACGCGGTAGGTTACATCGTTTGGTCGGTCTGGTTGCTTATTTCCGGCGTGATCCTCATTCTGGCATAGCTTTACACCTCCGTATCACGACAGAGCGCGTTATTGCTCAGAAGCGAGGAAATGATAGAGTTCCCAAAGATTGCCTTCGGGATCAGCAAAATAAGCCGTACGCCGTCCCCAGGATTGGTCTTTTGGGGGCTTAATAAATACAAGTCCTTTGTTCGTGAGTGCTGAATATACTGCATCAACGTCCTCAACCTCGGCGCACAGCAACACCCGATGACCCGCCGCTTGATGCAGCGAAAGTGCCTCTTCGCTGATCATGTCAATAGCGGCAGGAATCGCCAGGAGAACAAAGTCCTGGTCTTTTAGCTGGAACGCCACAGAATGTGCATCTCTAAATGTCTCCTGAAAGCCGAGTGTATCCTGATAAAAAGCTGCACATCCTTCCAGATTGTGCACGAACAATACCGCCGCATTGATCCTGCGAATCATTTTAACACCCCTTCTCTATTTATTGGCATCATGAATTTGTGATCTAAGCGCATGCTTTAGTCCCCAGTGAAAACCTGGTGCCGCAACTTCACAATGGTTCTCACCGAGGAAAATACGCTTAATCAGCGAGAAGCTTTCATAGTGGCGGCTTTCGAGAATGGCTGTCAATCGTAGTGTATCCGTGAGCGTTGTATCATCGACGAATTCTTCTTGTTCAGCCGCGAATAACAGGACTGTGGCGGGGAGATTTCGGTGCTCTGCAGCAAAGGCCCTCTCCTGCTGAAACATAAAGCGGTCACCATATGAAAGCGTTGGACTACCAGCGATCAGGTAGTTGAACAGATCCGGAGTCGTGAACAGACTGAACAAGGCGAACAGTCCGCCATACGAATGCCCTGCCAGAATGCGCCTTGTTGGATCCGCTCGGTAGGCGTCCTCGACCCAGGGGATTAGCTCGTCCCCGGATGAACTGATGAAAGTTTGCCGCGTCACCATTCGGTGTGGGTCGCTTATGGACCTTTTCCATCGATTGTTCGACCGCCTCATCACTGACAGGAGTCAGGTCGTGGTCACGGCGAGTAAAAGACGCGCGGAACGCTTCGATTGCGTCCTGATCTTCTGGATAGCCAATCCCGACGACAATTGCATCAGTCGTACTCCCACACCAGGCCATTGGGCGAATGATGCCTGTGACCATGCCTGCATACCAATTGCCGTCGAGCACGTAGACAACCGGCCAGCTTGCTGGCGTGGCATTGAACGGCCAGGCTTCGGCAGCTTGCCGGGCATAGCCCAGCGGCAGGCTGATGCTAATTTGGTATGTCCGGCCCGAATGTTGAGAGTTCATAATATGTGTTTCGCTGCCGAGTATAGTTGCTGGGTCTGCGGCCATCTTGGTCTCCTTTCTGCTCAGTAACTGCTGAACTTTGTCTCTCAGTCAGGGATTTGAAGGCAGTCTGCCAGAAGCCAACACAACCAGATCAATCGCCGCTTGCGCATTCGGTGGCGCTGGCGATAGACCCGATTGCAGCACGCTGGGGCATTGAGAACACGAGTATGACAGCAATCAAACCAGCAACGACATAGCCGAATGCCAGTGGCGTCAGGGAAGTGACCAACTGACGGTCTATGAACGATCCCAGGGTTGACCCTATGACAAAGAATGCAGTGCCGTTGATTGCCGCTGCCATCCCAGCCCTGGAACCCATCGGTTCAAGCGCCAGGGCACTGCTGTTGGGATTGACTGCGACATTGATACCCTGCAACAAAGCGACCAACACAAAGAAAAGATAAATGTCAGGCACACCGTCAAATAGGACGGTCACGCCAAGCAGAACACTCGCCACTAGCAGATAGGCGGCTAACAGGCTCCGAATAGCCCGCTTTGCCCCAAATCGGTCGACAATACGGCTATTGAAGAAGGTGAACATCGCCATCGTGATCCCGACTGCGACAAATATCACCACAAACAGGTCAGGACGTCCGAAAATCTCGCTAATCATGCGTTCAGAACTACCAACATAGGAACTGAACGCTGAGAATAAGATGGTGGAAATGGCCGTATAGCGCATAAAAACTCGGTTGCCGACCACCGACCGAGCGGAGTGAATCAACGAGGATGTATCTAAAGGGAGGCGCTCCTCTGGCAGCAGCGATTCGTTGAGCCGAAGCGACCAGAAGAACACGGCTGTGGCGACGATGGCCGGTGTGAGAAATACAACCTGCCATGATGTGAGCGACAGGATCGCTGAACCAATCACAGGCGCGAGAATTGGCACAAAGAGAAAGATGGTCAGTATGAGCGACATGATGCGCGCCATCTGGTCTCCGGCAAACCGATCTCGCACACTCGCCGTGATGCTGACGCCCATGGCCGCTGCGCCCATGCCAACGACGAATCTTGCGGCCAGGATCAAACTCAGATCAGGCAATATGGCCGTAACAACACTGCCAGAGATATACAGCATGAATCCAAGCCTCAGAATCGCGATGCGGCCAAAACGATCAGACAGCGGACCGAAGATAAGCTGCCCGATCTGACCCAGGAAAAAGAAGGTGATAATTTGGGCAGTTGCAGTGGACTTTGAGCCTAAACCGAGGTGTTCTCGCAGCACGTCAAAGGCGGGCAGCATAATATCAATAGCAACTGCCGTGAGCAGCATGATACAGGCTGCCAACACAATGAACTCGCCCTGATTGATCTGTTTCTTGTGATTCATAAAGTCTCCTTTTCGACATTTCGTTTTTCGTCATACATACAACGAAACAAAGACGGAAAAGGATACGGTGGGTGCCAAAGACCTTGTATAGCACCCCGTTTCTTCACTCAACCTGCGAGCCTCATTCGACGCGAATGCTGGCATCCCGCATGACATAGCGTGCATAGCGGTAATCATGAATGTGAATTACCTGAGTATCATCCCAGGTGAGAAGCATGAAATAGTCGGGTACTGGCGAGGTCTCACGCGGATCGTAGACCAGGATTGCAGGGCGACCTTCGACCAGTCCAAAGCCAAGACGCCAGTCTTCGTGCTGTCCGTAATTGCGGAAGTAGTTCTTGCTGACTTCGCCCACACCGCGCATGGTCGTGCGGTTATGAACCTCCAGCAGGACCTCATCGGCCAGCAGGTCTCGCACGGCGTCAAAATCACGGGCATTGAAGCGGTCGATGTAGCGGGCCAGCAGGTCGCGCTCTCGTGAATTCAGTGCTGGGATACTGACCTCCACATCCTGAGCCAGTTCGCGCAAGCGGACACGGCCCCAGTGCAATGTTGCTTTAGTCTGCGGCACCGTCGAGTCGAGGCATTCTGCAATTTCGGCCAGAGAATAGCCCATCACATCTTTGAGAATCACGCAGCTCCGCTGACTTGGCACAAGTTTGAGAAAGGCAGCCAGCGCCATTGTCGCCAGTTCCCGGTCTTCGAGCGGCAGATCGGGTTCCGCTGCTAAAGGATAGTCATCAAGCAATTCCATTGGTTGTGTACTGTTACGACGCAGGTAGTCTATGGCTTTGTTGTGAGTAATTTTGAACAGCCAGCTGCGCAGATTGGTGTAGGAAGTCAGCGAGGAAAACGACGCATTCGCCTTGATTAGGGCTTCCTGGACCACATCTTCACCGTCGATGACCGAACCCGTCATCCTTGTGGCATAGCGATGCAGCTCTGGTCGGATATCTTGCATGAATGCCTCGAAATCGACGTGGCTGTGCATAGGACTATTTGTTGGTGTTGACATTGATATTGCCTCATGACTTAGCATTTCGGTATTCGTAAGACGCGCTGCTGCGGATGACCAGTTCGATCCTACTGTCCATGGCCAGCGACACCTTTAGGCCACATCGTCGGCGTTCACCGGTCGCACAATCCAATATTTCTTGAGAAAGTCGTCAACAGAATATCTTCAGTCTGACTGTTTCAGACGTTCATCAAGTTGTTCCAGTACCAATGGCCATGCTTTGTCGTGCCGATCTCTCGATTGTTCGTCCGAAAATCCAGCGTGCGTGAGTATCAGATATGTACCTGAGGTGTGTGGCCTGAGTTCGACAGTAACGACGGTCTCAGCGCCATTTGTTCCCCCTTCTCCGGTTACCCAGGTCATCTTGACGAGCCGATTACGATCAAGCTTCAAGAACCGACCATAATGCGGATAGCGTTTCCCTTCCATCTGTGTCTCAAAGAAGAAAGCAGTGTTGACTTCTGGCCTCATCAATACTGAACCCGGTACTGCAAACCATCGGTCAAATTGCTCTGTCCACGCTCGAAATAAAGCTTCGGGCGATGCCGTCATCAAACGCTCTGCTGTAAGATGAAAGGGTCGGGATGAAAGGTCGGGTTGTGTAACAGGTACATCCTTGAACTTTCCTTTTCATCTTCTATTCAATACACCGAAATAATCTGGTCGTGTCGAAAATGGATAGTTGATTCGTCGCATGCCTTAATCGCTGTGAGCGGATCCCAGATTGATTTCGGATATGTTTCGTGAATTCGAACCTCGCCTTCGTTACCCGGGAAAATGGTAGGATTTAGTCTTCATGCAGCCCTTTCGGATAGGCATCAGCCACAAGATTGAGCTGGACGCCATGTTCAAGAAATGCCTTAGCGCCGGCCAGCAACCAGGTAAACCCGCCCTTTGAATTCAATGCGTCACTTATAATCTGATCCGCATCGCCCTTGAAACCTGATTCCGTAACGCTGACAAAGGTTGTATCGTCCTCATGGGGTGAAAAGATCCACTCTACTGTGTTCCTTGATTGATACCCATCCCATTCGATGAGAATCCGCTTGTTCTCCTCGATTGCCTTGACTGCAACCTCACTGGAAGCATCGTACATTTCCCATGTCCAAGTAACGTGTTTGCCAGTTTCCAACTTGCCACTACTTTTGGTGAACCAGAATTTAGTTGTGATTTCGGGATTCACGAAGGCTTCGAAGACTTCGGCAATCGGTTTGCGGATCAGCATTTCAGTCTTGGTATTTATCATTAATCCTCCATCATGTATTGACGAATGCGTCAATTTAGCTCATATGTTCTTTTGTGTCAATACACTCTCAGCATGTAACTCCTTCGATCGTCGGGCCGTGTGGGAGATCCGTTACTAACACTTCGACCGACACTTTAAGTGAGTTTCACCCACAATTTTATGCCATTGGAATATGTGTGACTTGTAAAAATTCAATCAGTTGGGAGGATAGGTACCATCTGGTCGCGTTCCGGGTTTGTGACGTGAGCTATCAGACCGATTCCAGATATTCATGGACGTATTGGATTGCGATGCCGCCTGCGCCAACCGCAGAGGCGACTCGCTTGATTGAACTGCTGCGAACGTCGCCCACTGCAAAAACCCCGGGCATACTCGTCTCCAACTGAAGTGGTGCCCGTGGCAGTGCCCATGTTTCCTGCAAGCGCGCATCGGTTTTGAGGTCCTCGCCCGTCAGGACAAAGCCGTGTTCATCGCGTAAGATCGACGACGGCAGCCAACGGGTATGCGGTTCAACGCCAATGAAGACGAATAACGCTGCCGCCGGAACGATTCTGGTTTCACCTGCTGTTTCCAGGACCAGATGTTCGAGCCGTCGACTTCCAATCCCACCGACGATTTGCGTGTTCAGGGACACCTCGATATTGCTGGTCATGGTAATCTGCTTGATGAGATAGTCGGACATACTTGTAGTGAGGGTAGCCCCACGTACCAACAGCGTTACACGTTCAGCGTACTTCGCCAAATAGATGGCTGCCTGTCCTGCGGAGTTCCCAGCGCCTGCAACGAACACCTGCTGTCCTGTCATCGCTTGCGCTTCGGTCACAGTCCCGCCATAAAAGACACCCGCACCGACGAGCGCCTCCAGTTCTGGAA
>JAIOHN010000499.1 GCA_019912985.1 Anaerolineae bacterium
CAGGTGCATATATCACCCCCATTCAGATAGAAGTCCGAGATATCTTTGCCGTGTGGCAGCGGCAATTCCCGGAAACGTGGTGAGAGCTTGAGCAAGCGCTCCGTGCCCCGTTTGCCCGCTTGATCCCGGTCATAACTTACGAAGAGAGTGCGATGACCCACCAGCATCCCATACCAGCGAGCCGTCAGACGAGCAGTGGCGCTGCCCAGCGTGACCGGTGCGACCCATTCGCCCGATTCCTGTGCAACCAGCAGGGCATCAAATTCCCCCTCACAGAACAAGGCAGTGGTGTGCTGGTAAAGCGCATCCGCGTTGTACAATCCATGGGTGCTGCCACCGGCAATCTGCACGTACTTCGGCAGCCCGGAAGCGCGACGCACCTTCACCGCCCACAGCGCATCAGCGGCAAACCACGGGATGCAAATGCCGCAGGGTACGTTCAGCCCGGCAATCTCACGCCAATCCCGAAAATCACCGGGGATATAACCGAGCCGCGCCTTGCAGATGGTCGTGGTGGTCAGTCCACGCTGTTCCAGCAGGTAGGTCAGGGCGGGTTCACCCTCAGATGACCACAGCGTTTCCTCGGCAATGGTCACCACGCGATGGGCAACCTCCTGCCAGGCTTGCGGTGGCGGCTCAGACGCAATCGTCTCGATTTTTGGTCGGATCGGTTGCGATTCCTGCGCATGTTCTCCTAACACCGCCAGCGCTTCAGCGAAAGATAAGCGGCGGTAGTTCATCAGCCAATCGAACAGGTCGCCGCCGGTGTCACACTTGCCGAAGCAGCGATAACCATCCGCCCACACTGCCAGGCTGTAACCCTTCTGCTCGTTGTGGAAAGGGCACTTATATAATGAGGCGCGACCACTGCGAACAGGTGGCTGCCTCAAATCCTGTTCGACGATGCGCCGCAGGTCATAGCCTTCTTTTATTCGTTGCGTATCGTTCACTAGCTTGCTCCATTCCCTGCAATTGTCACGCGCTGAGACAATTGACAATTGACAATTACTGGCGATTGTCACCGGACGCGACAATTGGCGCTTCGACCAGTCGATAGGCTTCGGAACGCACACCTGGTTTGGGTGGCAGCTCGACCCGCACAACCTGTCCATCCTGTTCCAGCGCTTTCAGGGCTTCAACAACTGGCTTGCGAGGTGAGCGTAATGCGCGATACAGATCGCGTACGGTCGCTGCGCCACCCGCTGTACGCAGGAGACCCAGAATGCGGTTCTCCAGGCGAGCTTCTTCGTTCTCGCCCAGATCAGCCAATAGGCGGTGAGCGGATGCCCGCCATTCTTCGGTCATCTGCTGAGCGCGATACCAGTGGGCGGCAGTCACCTTCGGGCGTAAGGATGTACCGTCCTCATCCGCCCAATCGAGCGCCGCCAACAGGATGGCGACCTTAATCGCCTGGACGTGCAAGCGCCCATAGATGGCGCGGAGACGGTCATCCAACACGGAGTTGGGGGCAGTCATGGCTCGCAGTGCCTGTTCATAGGCAGACGTGTGCCGCCAGATGTCGGCGACCAACGACCACGCCTCGCTGGATTTCTTCTCGCCCAAGGCATCCGGCAAGGGCGGCTCCGGTAGTATCTCGTGCAGACGCTTGAGACGGTTCGCCAGTTCGGTCGGCGGGTGACTCTCGGTAATCGCTTTGCGCTCACCGTAATCCGTCTCTGGGGTGAGCAGGCTGAAGCGGGCCAGGTTGCCGTTGAACCAGTCTGCCGAAGATAATGCCGTTGCCAGTTCTGCGGGAGTCGCCGCGCCGAGGATTGAGAGCGCCGCATCGCGGATGACGACCAACCCTTTGTTGTTGGTGTTGCTGTCGAGATAGGCTGGGCAGTCGTAAAGGGTCATAATGAGTTCTTTCAGCCCCGCCATGTAATCTCTACCCATCGACTTGAACAACCCGGATAGCTCGTCGCGCAACAGACCGCGTTGGGCCGCATAACGATTACCCTTCTCCAGACGCGCACGATCCTGCTGGGGGATCTCAGAGAAGTTGGGCGGCAGCACACCACCCAGCATGGACATGAAGTTCTCCGGTGAACCCGGTTGGGGCATCATCATGTGTGGAATTGCCAGCCGTGCCACCTCAGCCGCGAGGCTCAACCCTGCCGACTTACGGTAGTAGGTCGAGACGGCCACAATCATGATGTAGAGGTTGGGAAACACCTGCTGTCGCCATGGGGTCTGGATATACAGCCGCCGCCCGACCGCAATTGCCGCCAGATACAACCCTGCACCCAGATGGAAGTTCAGCGGGGTCTCATTGGCAGCACTGCCTGCCCAGCGCAGGTAATCATCCAGCCAGCGACCCACCTGAGATGCTTCGTCGATCTGGGCATCGGTAAGCCGCGCGGTTTCTGGCAGCTCCGGTACGATATTGAGATCGGTACTGCGGAAGGGTGTTTCCGGTGGTGCGCCTTCGGGGTCAACCCGGAGTATATCCAGCATCAACTGCTGACCTAGCACACGACGCAGGATCTGCACATCGTCCGGCTGTGCCGGATCGAGATGTGCCAGGAGCAAGCCCGTGATTGGGCTGAGCGTTACTTCGTCATAGGGTAGTCCGACTAGCGCCCGCGCCAACACGTAAGCGTCCTGTGGCGTGAGTTCAGTTTTGTCCACAGGTCACATCCTCTCGTTCAGGGACACGCTGGAAAACGGGCTGAGCGACCTGCTGGCGGCTCATCATGCGTCGCAGATTGAGCCGCTCGTGATAATCCCGCCGCGACCAGGCGATGCGTGGTTGTTTGCCGGTGAGCCAGGTCACCGGTGTATGAGTCAAAACGGACGTCATGGCTACCCTTTCGTATTAGAACCTACGTTCTATTTCAGGATAGTGGAAATGCGCAGAAATGTCTGGCAAATTTCGTCAGAAATGGCGGGAATTTATGACAAAAATCTGACGACGATTGCCACACAGGTTGTCAGCCGGATAGAGCACTGTCACATACCCAATCACAACCTGTTTGTGACGAACTTATACCCGTCCGAGGTATTGCCCAAAGTTGGAAACTTGTAATATAATGAGGCTCTGGTCATAGAACAGATATTCTATTCATTGAATTGCAGAAGGATGGTTCAGAGAGAGGATCAAGCACATGCGACAGGTGCGGCTAGCCCTGCTTGTTCCAGACAGGATAACCCGCAGCGGGATTGAGGGTCTGATCAAACATGATGGCACTGCCAGTTATGAAGTTATCAGTCTTGACAATTTTGAAACATGTTTGCGCCAGGCAGCGGCGATCCATATCCTTCTTATGGACATCAGCGGGTTACGTATGGGGGAAGTCGAAGACCGTTTGAGCCAGGTCACTGGCAGCGGCCAGGCCCTGAGCGTGGTTGTTATCAGCAGTCGGCTGACAGCGGTTTATGTTCACCGCATCATGCAGTTGGGCGCCAAGGGGTTTATCTACCGCGACGACCTGGCGGATGCGCTGCTGAACAGCCTGGACCTGGTCAGGCGCGACGTGGTCACGCTGTCACCACAGGCATCCCACTTGCTCACCACCAGCAAGTACCTCTACGTCCTCAACGACATGAAGCCGTTCGATATGCAGGTACTGCGCCTGACCGCCAATGGTTTGATGGTCAAGGAAATCGCTGTTGAACTAAACGTCTCTACTCGCACCGTCTATCGTTCCCGTGACAAACTGCGCGAAATTCTCAATGTGCCGACGATTGAAACACTCATCAAGGCGGCGCACGAACAAGGTCTGCTTGATCTCGACGATTGAGTGCCCATCTCGATAACTGAAAAATTACGCTGGATGTGGGCGAATTTCGCCCATTTTTTGTCTCAAATTCCCTTAACGTCGACCCGCGAACCGTGATACGCTGGCGGTAGGCGCAGAGCGTATTTGAATGAGGGAATGATGGCAATACGGATTGTTATCGCGGACGATGCTGACCTGGTGATTGTGGGCGCACAATCGGTGTTAAATGCGGATCATCGCTTCAATGTGGTGGGGACAGCCCGTTGCATAGACGACCTGCTGCGGGCAGTCGAATACAGCACCCCCGATGTCGTTGTCCTGAACGAGTGGATCCACAACCTTGACATCCTGAGCGTGGTCGAGACTCTCAAGCAGGTACGCCCAACAATGAAAATCGTTGTGATGGGTGGGCTAGCGGATGGGCTTTTAATCCGCGATTTGTTCGCGTCGGGTGTCAGCGGCTATCTTTATAGAAGCGATGACCTGTGTGAATTGCTCGTCACTGCCATCGAGACGGCCATGCTGGATCGCCCGTATCTCTCGCCGACAGCCAACGCCGAGTATCTGATTGCCATGCAATCCCCGAACGCCAACGACCAGCTCGACCCGGAGTCACGCCAGGTGCTGCAACTGCTGGCGCACGGCGAGCACGCCGGGCAGATCAGTGAACGGCTAGGCATCGACAAGCGCCGCGTCTACTGGGTGCGCGAGAAGCTGCGCCGTCGCTTCGGCGCGAAGACCAACGAACACCTCATCCAGCGTGCTGCTGCTGAAGGCTTCATTTATCCCCGCGATTGATGCATCTGCGTCGGGCTGAAATATTGCGACGCGATCCTGAAAAACTGCTGCCCTCAAACTGGTAATCCTACAGAGGTCCATTCACTGCCTCCGCTACCATGAAACTGTACAGGCAGCGGAGGCAGGTGTATGCGGCGTATACGGATTTTCATCTTTTCGATTTTGGTGGCGTCCAGTCTTGCGACCTGGACACTTGTCTTTGTCCTACGTGCGTCCCGTCCGGAAGGGGCGGTAGCGCTGCCCACATTGATGGTGCTGCCATCGCTCACAGCGTCGCAGACACCAACAGACACCCCCACGCCGACGGATACGCCGACCACGACCAGCACACCCACATCCACAAGTACCCCTACTGCCACCGGGACAGATTTGCCATCGCCGACACCAACACTCTCATCGCGGGTGCTGGAGATTAGTGCGGTCATGCCGGGCGTCTACGTTCCACCCACGCCGACGGATTTCCCGTTCGGCACGATCCTGCTATCCGCGCCACCAGATCCGGTTGAGCCGCTGCCGGATGCGACGAATGCGCCGCCACCTTACAGCGGCTGGTACAGCTTCGAGTCAGATCACCCACTGGTGCAGTACAGCACGCCCTGGCAGGCGCGCCAGGTGGTGGCCGCCAGCCGGGGGCAGTATCACCGATCTGAGAATGTGCAAAGCTACGTGACCTTTCCATTCGAAGGCGAAGGGCTGCGTATTCGCTACGTCGCCGCGCGCAACATGGGCTTGTTCGACGTGATCGTAGATGGTGTCGTCATCGATACGGTGGATGCGTATGCCCCGGAACTCCGGTTCCCCGGCACACAGGTATATTTCGTCGGCCTCGGAGCGCACACGCTGACGATCCGCAGCAGTCAGCAGAAGAACAACGCCAGCGAGGGTTATGTGGTCGGGCTGGACGCCATCCAGGTGTTCCGGGGGACCGCCAACACGCTCATCATCCCGCCACCGGCGGCGAGCGCCACACCGACACCCCAACCCCAGCCTGCGGCAGGCGTGGAACTGGTGGCCGCGCCGCCGACGCTGCAAGCGACAGCCACACCCGCTGCGCCCGGACTGCTGACGGTCTCAGTGGTCATCGCCTACGACGAGAACGGCAACCGCGCCGTCGATCCAGCCGAAGGCGTAGCCGGGATTTCGGTGCGGGTAGTCGAGATTGGGACAAACCGCGTAATCGCGCAGGCCTTCACCGATGTGCAGGGATTCGCCCAATTGCAGGTGGTGACATCCGTTCAGGCACGAGTGGTCGTGCCGTACTTCGGCAGGGCGTGGGACATCCCGCGTGGTCGCGGTGGCGGTCAGGCG
>JAIOHN010000053.1 GCA_019912985.1 Anaerolineae bacterium
CCATATAGGAGGCCTGTGCTAACTGATCGTCATAAAAATACTTGAGCAGCATGACTTTCTCTCCTATCGCTCGACGGGCAGGCCCGACATCGCCCAACGCATCGTGCCACCATTGAGGTTATAGACTTCCTGGCGTCCGCCGCGTACCAGAATATCGGAGCCGGTGCGGCTGCGATTTCCGGACTGGCAGACGACGATGACCGGGACATCATCGGGAACTTTGGCGATCTTCGCCGACAGTTGATCCAGCGGGATATTGACCGCGCCGGGGATATGCCCGCTTTTGAATTCCTGGGTGGTGCGCACATCCAGCAGAAAGTGCTTGGTTTCCTTGTTGTTGTAGAACTGTTCCTGATATTCCTTGGTGTTCAGGGATTGATAGTTCGAGTCTTTGCGAAAGAGAAACATGATCAGGCTCCTGTTATTCGAGAGGTAATCCGGCAGCGGTCCAATCGAGCACGCCGCCCATATCATAAATCTGGGTGTATCCAGCATCTTTCAGAATTTGAGCGGCGGCTGCGCTGCGGTTGCCACTGCGGCAGTAGACCACAACCGGTTGATCCTTGGGAACTTCGTTCAGGTGTTGGGACAGGCTCTGCACATCGATATTCACTGCATTAGCGATATGCCCACTGGCGAATTCGTCCGGCGTGCGCACATCAAGCAGAAAATGCTGCACATCCTCGAACTGGCTTTGATATTGTGCCGGGCTGATGTCCTGCGGATTGCTGCCTGCGGCGTTCTCCACGGAGGTGGCATTATTGCCATTCAACAGCAGGACCGCACCTGCCACGACCACAATGATGACGATTGCGGCGGCGATTACTCGGCTTTGTGATTTGCGAAACATCTTCCATTTCCTGTAAATCCACTATGCCAATAGTCTACTGCAAATTACTCTTTTCAGATTCACCCAATGTCTTATAATGAGCCATAAGTATAGACTTATGGCGGTAGCAGCGATGTTGAACCTCTACAAGCTGGAAATTTTCGCGATGGTGGTGCAGGCAGGCAGCTTCAGCGCGGCGGCGACTCATCTGTACATCACACAGTCGGCAGTGAGCCAGCACATTCATGACCTGGAAAGCGGCCTGGGTACGCAGCTTTTCACGCGCGGGCCGCGCGGTGTCGAGCTGACTCCGGCGGGCGAGAAACTCTACGATTACGCCCAACGCATCCTACGACTGGTTGCCGAAGCAGAAAACGCGGTGACCGATGTCGAAAACCTGGCCGGGGCGCAGGTCAGCCTCAGTTCGACCCCTGGCGTCAGTGTCTATCTCCTGCCCGACTGGCTTCAGGGATTTCGCGCGCGTTTTCCCAATACGGTACTCTCGTTAGCTACGGGCATCACGCCGCAGATTGTCATCGACGTGTTGAATCACAAGCTTGATCTAGGCTTTGTGGAAGGGGAAACAGACGAATTTACAGACCCGGCGTTAGGGCAGGTGGTGCTGCGCGAAACTCAGCTACATTTAATCGTGGGGGCGGCGCATAGCTGGTGGGATGAGGAAACCGTATCCCCGGCAGCACTGAATGATCAGCCGTTTATCATGCGCCAGCGCAACAGCGGCACCTATACCTGGGCCACACATATTTTCCGGGATTATCACATGAATCCTCGTATTGTGGCCGAGCTGGATAACCCGGAAGCGATCAAACGGGCGGTGATGTCTGGCATGGGGATTTCTATCTTACCGGATTATGTGATCGGAGATGAGCCTGGGCTGCGTACCGTCAAAATTGATGGTGTAACGCTGCGGCGCTCGATCAAGCTGATCTGGAACCGCGAGCTTCCCTGCTCGCCGCTGGCACGCGCGCTGCTCACGCATCTCAGCCAGGATTTTCCCCAGCTGCTGACGATTACCAATCGCGTTCAGGTTGGCATCTCGTAAGACGGCAGATCGGGCGCACCCACCAGACGGCAGGCGAGCTGTCGGGCGGAGTCGACCGAGTCCAGGCCGCGATTATCCTTGCAGCTTGAAAAGACATAGAGAGAGACTCGGCCTTTCAAGGTGCTGAAGTGCCAGTGCTGATGCAGGGTCCAGCCTTTATGACGCAGCATCTCATGTTCTTGATTCAGACGACTTTCGACCGTTTCAAAAATCCGCTTCTTCCCCTGAAGCAGCATGATATTAAAATTCCTGACTTCTTCATACACACCGGCTGCCATGATAATGCCCCTTACTTTCAGTGTTGTTCAGCCTGTAAAGACCGTAAAACTCAACGTATTTATGAATATTAAGGCGTTGATGAGAATTTGTTATGGGTAAGGTGGCTCAATTTATATCCACCAACAGACCGAAATGATCAGAGGGGTAGAGGGTGGAATCATCTGGGTGCGGCTGGTTGGCGATGATCTCAGCGTGAGTGGGGCGGAAACGCTCGGCATCGTAGAAGATGTAATCCAGCGTGAGTGCCAGCTCCGGCTTGAACTCACTGGAAAGCGGTGTGGGGAAAGTGTGTGGATGGTCGCCGTGGATGGTCTGATAGGCAGAATGCAGGCGCTTCATCACCGTTTGAATGGTGCTGCTATCCGGCAGCGCGTTGAAATCACCCGTGAGCAGCCAGCCGGACTCGCTGTAATCGAACATCCACCCTAAGACAGCATCAATCTGCGGCTGGCGGATGCTTTCATCGTGAATGGGGCGATGATGCAGATGTGTGTTGGCGATGTGAATCCTGCGCCCATCGACTTCAAGCGTGATTCGCTGTGCGACACGCTCGGCCAGTGGGAGATCGAGGCGGGCGTGTTCCAGCACTGGCAGGCGTGTAAGCAGGCCAACTCCCTCGTGGGATTCAGTATCGCCCCATTTCGGCTCTACCAGGACGCTGTAGGGCTGCTGTGGCGTGCGCTGGTTGAGTGCCTCGGCGATGATATGCGCCTGCCGGATGGGAATATGCACTTCCTGTAAGCCAATCACATCCGCTTGATGGGTATGCAGACAGTCTACCACCAGCGGAAAGCGTTCCTCCCACCGATCATTGTTGTGTCGCAGATTCAATGTGATGATTTTCACCAGCTTGCCCTTTCATTTTGTGGCCCGCGCTTTGTACACTAGCGTCGTAACCAAGGAGAACGCTGTTCATGCCGGATTTGACCCCTCGCCAGTATCGCCTGGGCCTCCTGATCGCGATTGCGCTGCATCTGCTCATCGTGAGTTTATACGTCTTTAGTGTGATTCCTCAACAGTACCATCCGGTGGATCGCCCGTTCTGGTTTCATAACGGGGGGGATAACGCCGGGTATTTCGATCAGGCGCGCGGTTTGCTGAATGGCGACCTCCAGCCGAATAAATATACCCTCGGCTATCCCATTCTGTTGATACCATTTATGGTCGTCTTGCAGCCGCCTTTCCAGCAGGACTTGTTGGAACCGGTATCCGCTTTCTGGTCGTTGGTGATGTTCCCATTAGGACAGATCATCCTGGGCTATCTGGCGACACGCATGACCGGGCGGCGTCGGTTGGGGCTGCTGAGCGTGTTTGTCTGGACACTGCTGCCGCTGGTCATGTATGCCACTGTCTACCTGTTGTTCAATGCGGATATGGCCGAGACGACCTCGGTTCATCTGCTGTGGGCGCAGATGCTTTCCGATGGCCCGGCGACTCTGTTCACGCTGTTGGTGTTCGCCCTGTGGTTCCGTGATGGCCCGGTGACCCCACGCCGGGCGCTGCTGTTGGGAGTCTTGTGCGGCTACTTGATCTTCATCCGCATGACGGGTGCGGTCACGGGGCTGCTCGTTGGCGCGATATTACTGTGGCAGCGCCGTTGGTGGGAAGCGATCATTCTGGCAGTGGTGGCCGCGTTGGTTTTTTCGCCACAGTTGCTCTACAACATGCACTTTTTTGGCAGCCCCTTCAGCACCGGTTATACGGTTCTGGATGAACTGCCTGCAGAGGGATTATTTCACCCGGTCTACCTGTGGGATGCGC
>JAIOHN010000500.1 GCA_019912985.1 Anaerolineae bacterium
GATTATCTTCATGAGCGATCACGGCGAGACGTTGGGCGATCATGGCCTGATTGAAAAGGGCTGCCGCTTTTATGAAGGATTGGTGCGCGTGCCGCTGATCTTCAACTGGCCGGGGCATTTTCAGCCGGGATTGGTGAGTGATGCGCTGGTCGAGCTGACGGACATCGCGCCGACTCTGCTGGAGATTTGCGGCGTGGAAGCGCCAGAACGGATGCAGGGTCGCTCGCTGCTGCCGCTGCTCACTGGCGAACGAAGCGAACATCGTGATTCTGTCCGTAGCGAGTATTATCACACCCTGATTTCCAACCCGGCGCACGGCCATCATTTTGTGGGCAGTTACGGCACAATGTACCGCACCCAGCGCTATAAACTGGTGGTTTATCACGGCACGGGGTTGGGCGAGTTATTTGATCTGGAAAACGATCCCGGCGAGTTCGACAATCTGTGGGATGACCCGGCCTATCATGAGGTCAAAACCGAGCTGCTGTTGGGCAGCTTTGATGCCCTGGCGCTGGCAGCCGATATTGGCCCAGAGCAGATTATGTATTCGTAGCCGGTGATAAATCGCGCAGCTGGTAGAGCTGGCCGTCGATGAAGCCGCGCTTGCGATAATATTCGCGGGTGCCGATCGCCGAGATAACGGCCAGTTTCGCATAGCCATGCTGCTGTGCCAGCGCAACCGCCTGTTCGATCAACTGCTTGCCCAATCCCAGGTGCTGCGCCCGTCCCGGCGCGGATTCACCGATTTCGAGCGACTGCCCGTAAACATGGATTTCGCGGATGATAGCGGCATCTTCCAGTTCTGGCGTAATCGCTGGCTCGGTGGGCAGGGCCAGCCGTAAAAATCCAGCAATATCGCACTGCTCGGTGATGAATTGCAGGAAAACCTCGCGGCCAATGCTGCTGTCGTACCACAATGTATCGAGGTGCAGTTCTGCAGCATCCACATCACGGTTGCGGATCTCGCGCCCGCGAATATCAGGGCTGCGCTGGCCTTCCTTCGCCAGTTTATTTTCCACAATCTGGCGGAAGTTGGTCAGTTGGTTGCCGGTCACAATGTCGGTTGAGGGAATATCGCGGATGACGCGGGTCAGGCGACAGTATTCCGGCGTGCTGCGGAAGCACTCGACCAGCACGTGCAGCAGTTCGTCGTGAGTATAAGGCCGCCATGAGCCGTCCTCATAACGCTGCATCAGCTCCGCGCTTTCGATGAGTGAGCAGGGGTAGACTTTCAGCTCATCGGGGCGGAAATCAGGGTCAGCGAACATGCGCGCGTAATCTTCGATGTCGGCTTCGGGTGATGAGCCGTAGAGGTTCGGCATCCAGTGTGCATGAATTTTGAAGCCAGCCTGCCGCAGCAGACGTACTGCGTGCCGGGTGGCGGCGACATCATGCCCGCGCTTGTTGGCGCTCAGCACATCGTCATTCAAGCTCTGGAAGCCGATCTGAACTTTGGTGCAGCCCAGGCGACGGATGCGCAGCACTTCCTCGACGCTGATGTGATCGGGGCGTGTCTCGACAACTAAGCCAACGCAGCGGCAGTCTGCCATTTCGTTGTCGTGATGCGCGGCCTCCAATTCCTCCCAGGTGGCATATTCATCCACGGGAGAGCGCAGCGCGGTATTTTGTGCGACTGCCTGTGCCAGCTCATGCGAACGGTGCATCTCGTCGCGGTAGATGCTCTGCACCGCCTGATTATAAGTGCGGTCCATGTCTAATCCGCGTAGAGTCACATTGGTGGTATTGCGCGCCGGATGAAGCTGCGATTTTTCTTGCAGTGCGGCCTGGACTGCCTCGCGCTGGTCAATTCCATTGCCAAAATCGTGCAGGGCATCGAATGTCCGCTTGATGAACCAGATTTGATAGCTTTCCGGGTAAAACGACCAGGTGCCGCCCAGGATAATCAACTCGATCTTGTCCGTAGGATGGCCGTTGTTGTAATAGGCCAGCAGCCGTGTATACGTTTGCAGATAAGGATCGAAGGCGTTCTGCTCGGCACGCTGCGCGCCCGGTTCGTCGGAGAGGTAGCTCTTGGGCATTCGTACATCGTTGGGGCAGAAAATGCAGGTGCCGGGGCAGGGAAAGGGTTTGGTCAGGATGGTGACCGGTGTCACGCCGGAAATGGTGCGCGTGGGCTTGCGGCGCAGCCGTTCCAGCATGGCATCACTATAGGCAGGCAGCGCATGAGTCCCAGCCAGCTCACGGTAAGCATAAATCAGCTCACTGCGCCCATAGAGTCCACCATCGGGACGGGGATAGCGGCGCACCAGCCGGTTGAGTTGTTTAGGGGTGAGGTCATCACCGCTGACGACTTCCTGTAAAATCCTGACCAGTTGTTCGGCATGTTGGTCAAGGTCAATCTTATACTGCTGTGGCATAGATCACTCAGAGTCTGTTTGGAAATTCTATTTTAACAGACTGTGTGGCTTATTCGTAGATGTCGTCCAGATCGGCTCCGCGTTTGGTTTTGCCGAAAATCTCCGGGTCGAGTTCGACCTCCAGCCCGCCCACCCAACGCACCGACAAGTTGTAAGCAAACGCGAACAGCATCCCCCCGATGCCGCCTGCAATCGTCGAGAACACCAGACTCACCCCATACGTAATACACATCGTGACCAGGCTAAAGGTCGCAAAGGCATCATTGAATGTCGGCTGCACGGTGGTTGTGCCGCCGCTGTTGGTGACAACCGTCGCAATATTGACAAGTGAACTGAAGACCAGGCTGGGCAGCGCCAGGAGCAGGATTCCGGTGATCGCGCCCACGATAAGACTGACGATTGCGCCTACGCGTGCTGCCGAGCCGACATTGATATGTTTAATCGTGACCATTGAAACACTCCTTCGTTGCTTCACAGTATACGTTTGCGAATTTTCGCACGCAAGCACCAGTGGTCTTTGCTGTGTGTTCCACATCACCGGGGCTTTTGCTACAATGGATGTATGCAGCCCTCGACCATTCAACAACTCAACGCCATCAATCGCGAATTTTATCAGTTGACCGCGACCAGCTTTGACGAAACCCGCGCGCAACCCTGGCCCGGCTGGAAGCGGCTGCTGCCGCATTTACACCCCCCCCTGACCGTTTTGGATGTCGGCTGCGGGAATGGACGCCTGGGGCGCTTTCTAGCCGATCATCTTGATGGACCTGTTGCTTATCACGGAGTGGACAACTGCCCGCCGCTGCTAGAACGTGCGCGCGCTGCGCTGACGGATCTGCCGGATGTGCGGCTGGAAGTCCGTGATGTGCTGGCACAGCCACCGGACGCAGGCCAGTATGATCTGGTGGCGTTGTTTGGCGTGGTGCATCACATCCCTGGTTGGGAAAATCGGCAGCAGTTCATGCGGACACTGGCCGAGCGTGTCAAGCCCGGCGGGATATTGGCCTTTGCAACCTGGCGCTTTTACGAATATGAGCGGTTTCGCCAGCGCATCACGCCCTGGCCGGAAGACCTGCCGGTAGAAGCCCATGATTATTTGCTGGACTGGCGGCGTGGACCGGTGGCACTGCGTTATTGTCATTATGTTGATGATGCGGAGCAGGCTGCGCTGGTTCAAGTGACGGGGCTGTGCCTGCTCGATACTTACCGGGCAGATGGTTTTGACAATGCCGTGAATAGCTACAGCCTGCTGAGGAAAGAGACGGAATGAACTCGTCGCGATTTGAAGACCCAATCGAAGCGGGCGAAAAGCTCAACAGCCGCAGCTTACCCTGGCCGACAGACTGGCGCCCGCTGTTTGGAACCGAACGCCCGTTAATCCTCGAAATCGGATTTGGCTACGGACATTATCTGGTGCATCTGGCGCGTACCTACCCGGACCACCATGTCATTGGCCTGGAAATCTCCAACCGCTGCCTGAGCAAAGTGGAGCGCTGGGTAAAGCGCGCCCATCTTTCCAGCGTGCGCCTGATCCATTCCACTGCTGAGACCGCACTCGCGCATTTATTTACGCCTGCCTCGCTGACCCAGGTGCATATCAATTTTCCCGACCCCTGGTTTAAGAGTCGCCACGAACATCGCCGCCTGATGCAGCGGGATACGCTAGATGTGTTGGTCAACCGGCTTGCACCCGATGGCTTGCTCTATCTGGCGACGGACATCAGTGAGTATGCTGAAATGAGTGCCGAACTGCTGGCCGAAACGCCGGGCCTCGATAACCTGTACGAAACGCCCTGGGTGCATCAGATGCCGGGCCGCGTGATGACCAAGTATGAGCGCAAGGCGATTGCAGAGGGCCGCCCCTGCTATTATTTTGCGTATCGTCGCAACCAGCAGCCTGCGCACGTGATTGTCGAAGGAAGGGAACTGATTATGCCGCATGTTGTTCTGGAAACACCGCTGTCGCTGGAAATGTTATATGAACGATTCCAGCCCTTCGAATACAATGAAAATGAGATGCATATTCACTTTATGCAGGTCTTTCGTGGCGATCATTCGCTGTTGTTTGAAGTTTTCGTCAAGGAAGTGACGATTGAGCAGCGGGTGGCGCTAGTGCTGCTGCAAAGGCAGGATCACCCCACTGAACTCACGTTGCAGTTGAGCACCCTGGGCTATCCGCGCCCAACGATTGGCATTCATAAGGCGGTGTCATTGTTGAGTAAGTGGTTGGTCGATTCGCACCCGGAAACCCGGGTGATTAAGCATACTGTCCAATCGGAGCTGGTAAATTTTGTGGGTTAACGCTCTGGCGCATCCGTATTCAATCCGTTACACTGCGAAATATAAAGGTGTACGGATGGCAATCACGGTGGAAACGATAAAGGATCGTCACGACATTGATTTTGTGTCGCGCTATTCACTTGAGGATTGTATTTACCGGTTGGGTAAACTGGATGATCGCCGCCGTTATCCCTTTGCGCCTATCACGTTATTACGTCTCCAGTATCTTGATGATAACACCTGTGCATTTCAAGTGGCGGAGCGGCTGCCTGCGCCGGTTGTTATTCACGGTTATCTCAACCGTCTGCAATCAGATGCGACCTACGTCAGCGGCCATGCCCGTATTCGTCGCCACCGCCTGATTGGCGAGGTGCTGATTGGGTTTGGCTTAATCGCCCTGATTGCGCTGCTGGTAGGCACGCTGGTGATCGTGCTGTATCTACCTGTGGCCGCCGTGTTTTTCTGGCGCTACCAGCGGGGTGTAGCGGATGAGCATCGACGGTTGGTCCGGGTATTCAGGGATTTGCTATCATATTAGGTGGGTAAGTATGGAACAACACATGATCTTTAAAGAATTCCCCGATTCAATGCTGGCACAGCCGATGGATTATACGGTGCCCGTGCCACAGTCCCAGTGTTGTAGCTGGTTGGAGAAAACTGCCCAGCAGTCCGGGCTGAGCACGCGTATGACGGCGATCAGCGAGACAAGTGTCCGTTTTAACATTCGCAAACATATCAGCCGGGTGTACGCCATCGAAGCCACGGGATACGTGATTCGCCGTTCCGATAGTGACACAATTGTGGTCGGGCAGGTGCGGATCAGCCCTTATACCTACGCGTTGGCGTTCGGGTTGGCTTTGCTGTCGCTGCTTCTGCTGCAAAGTGTTTTCGCGCTGTTGTTCGCGCTCTTGTTTTTACGCCTCGTAATGGCGCTGGTCATCTCGGGCAGTGTCTGCAAAATGGAACTGGCGCAGCTGGTCGAAGATGCGCTTAACCAGGCGGTTCGCGCCAGGAAAAGCGCGGTTCATATCCCAGAAGTCGACGCGCTTTTTCAATACTAAACAGCGCTTCAAAATCCCCTAGATTTTCATTCATCGGCGCGCCAGGGAATACAGTTTCTACCAGTTCATGGTTGGGCTGCTTCATGCGTGTATCAGCGGCAGCGATGTTAATGATCTCCATGCCGCTGGTGTCGGCTTCTAATGCCAGGCGACAGGCCAAACCTACATCACGATGATCGACATAAGACCAGTAATCGACAGAATAGCGCGCGATATTGTCAGAGAACGCCGGAAAGCTGGCGTAATCTGTATCCAGCGTAATCCAGCTAAAGCGCAGGCTGACAAAAGGGATGCCGCTCCACCGGCTGAATTCGCGCGCCATTTGCTCTCCCACAACTTTGGACAGCGCATAATTCGAACCAGGGCAGGTGGGGTGAGTTTCATCAACCGGGAAGCGCGCCGGTCGGATGCCATATTCTGTGTTGGCGACAGTCATCACACTGGATGCCCACACCACCTTTTGCAAACCCAGGGCAGTCGCTGCGTTGAATACGTTGTAAGCCGTGCTGGTATTGAGGTGAAAGATGGCTGCGCCATTCTGAAGGTCCGCATCAACACCGGGATTGGCAGCCATATGAACGACCGCGTCCGCTCCGTTGAGCGCGACAAACGTCTGGCCGTAATCACGCAGGTCAACCTTGCGGAATGGTGTCAGCGGGTCGGGTGACGGCGCAACATCGACATTCAGCACTTCATAGCCATGTTCCACGAGTTCACGGATAATGGCTCGCCCTGCTCTGCCACTGCCACCCGTCACCACGATCTTATGCATGGTTCTTCTATTCCTCTAAGTAATCGCGCCACGAAAAGTGCGGCACGAAGCCGAGCATACGCTGTGCTTTTTTGGTGCTCAACAGACTTTCATAGGTATCTAACGAGCCGCGAACTGGCACATCCGGGTAAACGGTTTCCATCAATTTCGCGCTTGGCGTCTTCATGACGGTATCCCCGGCGGCGATGATAAATGCCTCGGCTGTGCTGATGTCCGCTTCCAGGCTCAGGCGGCAGACCGACCCGACATCATGCGAATCGATATAACCCCAGACATTCCCTTTGCGCTTGTGCGGATTATCCCAGAAGGTGGGGAAACGTTGATAATCCTCGGGGCCTTCCATGATATTGGAGAAGCGAAGGCCGATGAACGGCACGCCGCTCCAGCGATTGAACTGGCGCGCCATCTCCTCGCTGACCACTTTGGACAGCGCATAGCTGGACTCTGGATAGAGCGGGTGCTCCTCGTCAATGGGCGAGTAGGCAGGTTTCTGGCGCTCAAATGGCAGCCCTAGCGTGGTTTCACTGGATGCCCACACGACCCGTCGCAGTCCCAGTGCGACTGCTGCGTTAAATACGTTATAGGTGCTGAGGGTGTTGTTGCGGAAGCGATTTTCGCCATCCTGTGGATTGGAATCAGGTGCTGGGTTCGCCGCCAGATGCACAACGGCATCTGCGCCATGCAGAGCGACAAACGTTTGCCCGTAATCGGTTAAATCAACCAGACGAAAGGGAGTCAGGTTTTCCTTTGGTCGGGTGAAATCTACATTCAAGACTTCATAGTCGTAGTCGATGAGTTCGCGAATTGCGGCTCGTCCCGCTTTTCCACTGCCTCCGGTCACTACAATCTTTTTCATAATGGTTACCTCCTTAATGTTTTATAACATTAATTCGATAGACCTGTTAGGTCCTACGCTCGTTGATTGTATACGAGTTTTTCGTGTGAGCTGCGGCCTGAAAAGAAAAGGCACAGTCATAGTGGCTGTGCCTCGAATTGATTCAGGATAAAACGGAGCGTTTTACTTAGCCAGAACTTCCTGTGGCTTGCGGTTGGTGCGTACGAACAATGACACAACCGGATTAGCACGTGTCTGGACATGATCGAGCAGGCTGACCAGCGCAAACCCGGCGATCACCAGGAAAATCACAAACAGAATTTCCGGCGCGCCCACACTATCAAGCAGTTCGGTGCCGGCAACACCGCGTTCCCAGATCGTGCGCAGTGACCCGATCATGAAGCCGGTGAGCACAGCAATGGTGGTTTGATAATAATGCTTGAGCAGGTAGCTGAGAATGCGCGAAAAAGCAACAATCCCGATCACGCAGCCCACCGCCACAAACGCCAGCGACAGGACATCGCGGTCACGCACGGCGTTTAGGACGAACTCGTACTGGCCCAGGATAAGCAGGATAAACGAGCCTGAAATGCCGGGCAAAATCATCGCGCAGATGGCGATCATACCGCTGGCAAACAAGACCAACGGTGTGTGGTTAGCTTCACGCAAGACAGGCAGGCCGACAACGACAAAAGCGACTGCTGCGCCCACCAATAATGCCAGGAAGCGGGAAAGGTTCCACTGGATTTTGATGCCAATGGCGACAATCGACGCCAGGATAAGCCCGGCGAAAAATGAAAACAGGAAAGTCGGGTTGTTTTCGAGCAGGTTGCTCAGGGCGGTTGACAGCAGCAGGATCGCTGTGCCGATGCCCAGGCCAAGGGCGATCAAAAATGGCAGCGGGACATGCTGGAGAAACTCGCGAAATTTCAAACTCAAGGCCAATCGGATGGCAGTCAGGTCGAACGATTTGATGGCATTGATGAGGTTCTCATAGATGCCGAGAATAAACGCCATCGTGCCGCCCGAAACACCTGGCACAATGTCTGATGCGCCCATCGCGAAACCTGTAAAAAACAAACGAATGAACTCGCGTGGGGTCTTGGGACGCGAGTGGTCTTTTCTGTCAAGCATGAATGTTCAACTCCATAGGTAACTGCATACAGCTTCCATTGTTGAGGTATTGCCTTGCGACCTGCTATCATGATGCCTGACAAAAAAATGGGCGTCAATAGGGTGTTGATGAACCTGTAGCGTGGCTATGTAATGGTGATTTAGAACAGGGGAAGCTGCTGGGCTGGCCGCTGACCATTGAGCAGCACATAAGGCGCGAGCTGTTCCGGCGTGCGGATTCCCAGGCGGCGCAGTTGGCCGAGATCACGCAACTGGGTGCTGCGGCGAGCTTTCAGGATGGTATCCGCCCCAAGTGGGCCAATCCCTGGCAGGCGCAGCAGTTGGCTGCGGTCGGCCAGCATGATGTCGATAGGAGACTCGCGCAGGTTTAAATCCGCCCAGGCGCGCTTCGGATCGACATCTGTGCGCAGATTGCCGCTGGATTCAAACGGCAAGTCTTCCACTTCCCATTCATAATCACGCAGCAGGAAACTGGATTGGTACAGGCGAAATTCACGCAGCGGTGCGGTGGGGTTCAAATTCTCAAACGGAGTCTGGGTCACAGGGCTGAATGCTGAGTAATAAGCCCTCGCCAACCCCATCTGGTGATGAAGCTTCTCGGTCAGCGAAAGTAGTTCAAGGTCTGTATCGCCGACCGCGCCAACGACAAACTGGGTGACGACGCTGGCGAGCTTTTGATGCGCCTCGCTGCGTAAACGCCCAGCCCATTCCAGGCGGTTGAGCAAATCGCTGTAGAGGTTTTTCTTGGGGGCAAGCGCGGTCAGGCGTTCTGGCGTGGGGCCTTCCAGATTGATTGAAATGCGGTCGGCCAACTGCATCGCCCGGTAGAGCTGATCGACCTCCGCGCCCGGCATGATTTTGAGATGGATGTACCCGCTGTAATGGTACTTCTTGCGGATGATCTCAATCGTGTCGATGATCTTGTCCTGGGTTGTGACGCCGCTATTGATGATGCCAGACGACAGGAAGATGCCATCAACCAGTTTGGCGCGCTGCATCTCATCGAACAGCCGCGCTAACTCGTCCGGTTTGAAGGTCAAACGACGTGTTTTGCCCCGTCCAGCACGAAACGGGCAGTAGAAGCAGTTTTTCTCGCAGGCAGTGGTCACCATTGTTTTGAGGACTGGCTTCTTGCCTTTGGGTGTCGAGAGGTGGGTAATGCACTCGGCCAGGCTGTGGGATTGGTAGCGTGACGCCTGCTTTTTCTCTGCCAGCGGGGAATCACCGGCAGGTTCAAACAGGGTGACATCACCCATTTGAGTCAACTTCTGAAAAGTGTCGGGCTGCCGTTGAATATTCATCCCCTTATTATAGCGAACGCATGTTCTAAAGTCAAGCTGGCACGTGGGAGGCTTGCGATACCGTAATAAGCGCGTGTGTGGTAAGATTTTGATGAATCCGTATGGAACACAGGCGGTCCAAATGGTATACACTGATAACCGGCGGCGTAATCTTCGGATTGTGCTGACGATCATCATTATGGCAACCATCCCTTTCTACTGTATCGGCTTTGTGTTGTATGCGCTGGCACCGCAAAATCCAGCGTCCAGCCGGGTCACGCCAGTGACGGCGACGGTCCGCGCAACGCAGACCACCACCTCCGGGAATAACCTCACACCGACGATTCCGGTCACAGGGACTTCACCCGGTGGTTCCACCCAGATCGTGCCACCAACAGCCATTATCCCCACACTGCCGTCGTTCCCGCAGCCGACGCGTTACCTTTCACCAACACCATTTTTCCCACCGCCGACGGTCTATGTGCCGCCAACCCAATATGTGCCGCCGACAGTTTATGTGCCACCTACGGTTTATGTGCCGCCAACCGTCTATGTACCGCCCGCGACATCAACCCCACCACGCGGGCCAACATCCACGACATTGCCAATTTTCCCGACGGATACGCCTACAAGTACGCCGACGGATACACCCTGATGAGGAGAACAAAGCTTTGTTTGAGCTAAAAGAACATTTACGCAACCTGGTTGAAGCGCACGCGCCGTCTGGTCACGAAGGGCCGATTCGAGAGATCATCCGTGAAGCCTGGGCGGATGTCACCGACGAGATGGATCAGGACCGGTTGGGCAGCTTAATCGGCATCAAGCGCGCCACACAGCCGGTAGACCCGCCGCGCCGGATTATGCTGGCCGCCCACATGGATGAAATTGGCATGATGGTGCGCGATGTGGTCGATGGATTTATCTATGTGCATCGGATCAGCGGTGTAGACAACCGTGTGATGTTGTCGCAGACGGTGTTGGTGCATGGCAAGCGCCCGCTGCCGGGGCTTGTCGCGTCAGTGCCGCCGCACATGCTCTCAGCGGATGCCCGTCAAAAATATCCCTCCTTTGATGAATTAATTGTCGATGTCGGTTTGCCGCCCGCTGAAGTGCATGATCTGGTAAAGCCGGGCGACCTGATTACGGTTGATGTGCCGCTGCTGGAATTGCAGGGTGAAAGACTGGCCGCTAAAGCGATGGATGATCGTGCTTGCGTCGCTGCTGTCACGAGCTGCCTGCACTATCTGAAGGGTATGTCCCACCAGTGGGATGTGTACGCGACCGCCACGGTACAGGAAGAAACTGGCTTGCTGGGCGCAACGACCGCTGCCCACTACATCGAACCGGATATTGCCATCGCACTGGATGTGACCTTTGCGCCGCAGCCGGGTGTCAGCGAGGATGACAGCGCAGAGATTGGCAAAGGGCCGGGAATTGGCCTGGGGCCGAATTTCCATCCTGGGCTTCTGGAAAAAATTAAAGATACGGCCAAGCGATACGAAATCAAAATACAGGATGACGTGATTCCTGGTGCCAGCGGAACCGATGCCTGGGCAATCCAGATTGCGCGGGAAGGCGTGCCGACGATCTTGCTTGAAGTGCCGCTGCGCAATATGCATTCCCCGGTGGAAACCTTGGATTTGCGGGATATTGATCGCACCGGGCGCTTGATGGCACACTTTATCGCGGAACTGGATGCTGAATTCCTGAGCGCCATTGATTGGGCAGATCTGAAAGAGGCTTAAATGCTTTTAAAAGAACTTTCTGAGGCGGTCGGCGTCTCTGGCAAAGAAGAAGCCGTTCGCAAAGTGATCCTGAGTGCAATTGAAGGTCATGTGAGCGATATTCGCATTGACCCTCTGGGCAGTATTACCGCCATTAAAAAAGGCACTCAGGAAGGCTATCCGCGCGTGATGCTGGACGCGCACATGGATGAGGTTGGTTTCATGGTCATGGGCTTCGACAGCGATGGCCTCATCCGTTTTACCAATATTGGTGGCATCGATGATCGCATCCTGCCTGGGATGCGCGTCAAAGTGGGCGATAAGCTGCTGCCGGGTGTCATCGTCTGGACGCCGATCCACAAAAACCGTGATCAAAACGTGGTCAAAATGAGCAATCTGCGCATTGATGTGGGTTGCTCCAGCAAAGATGAGGTCAGCAAGGTAGTCAATCGTGGTGATCGCGTTGCTTTCGACAGTGCATACCGTGAGTTGAGCGAGACCTTTCTTTCTGGCAAGGCGTTTGATGATCGCGTAGGCTGTTCGCTGTTGGTTGATGTGCTGCAAGGTGGACCCTACTCGGTGGATGTGCTGGCGGCTTTCACAGTGCAGGAGGAAATCGGCACACGCGGAGCGGCGGTTGCGGTCAAGAGATTGCAGCCGGATGTGGCGTTTGCGCTGGAAGGTGCGCCGACGCATGATCTGCCCAACCCAATGGCGGAGCCAGATGACCCGGACGAACCGAATCCAGTGGCCCGGTTGGGCGCTGGCCCGGTCATAACCGTGATGGATCGCAGCATGATTACAGACCCACGATTGCTGCGCTTGCTGCACGAAACCGCCAGGGCCAATAATATTCCGTTCCAGCACAAAACAGCCCTGGGTGGCGGTACGGATGCAGGTCGCATTCATATGTCGAACGCAGGAGTTCCTTCAGCGGTAATTTCAGTACCATGCCGTTACATTCACAGTCCTGCTGCGGTGTTAAATCGGGACGACTATGCCAACGCACTGCGTTTGATCCAGGCAGTGCTGAATAACTTTACGCCTGACATATTACAACGGAATTCGTGATGCCGATTGAAACCACCCGGATCGCCCCCGGCTTGTTTTTGAACCGCTGGCAAGGCGATGTCACGATGGCCCATGTCACGCAAGCTGAACAGGTGGGTGCGCAGATGCTGCTGCCTGAGGAAACGCGTGTGGTGCTGATCAACGATCTGAGCGCTGCCGACCGTTTCCCAACCGATATTCGGGCGCTGCGCCGCATCACAGAGACCAACCCACGTGTGATCGCACTGCTGGTTGTGGACGCACCGTCCATGATTCGCATGGTGGGCGAAGCGCAGGCCAGGCAGGTGCAGTGGATAATAGAGTTTTACGATACATTAGGTGATGCGTTGGAACGTGGGCGAGTGTTACTGGAGTAATGGATCATGTGGCAGTTATTGTTAATCGTCCTGTTGGCGGCGACTGGCTGGATGCAGGTAACCGATGAGGACTTAGTCGCTGGTGTCGAAACCGCGCTGATGGGTGTACCTGGTGTTGAGGTCAGTGCTGTGACGTTGGACGCCGGAACGCTGCAAATAGATTATGTGACGAAAGAAGTGGACGAGATTGGCTACCGAGCAGAAATGCTGGAAGCCTACCGAGCAGTCGGTGAGTATCTGATGCAGGCCGATAACCCTGTGACGCAGGTCACATTGGTCAGCAATGTGTCCACTGGAGAAGGCCTGGAACAGATTGAAACTGCTTCCGGTCATGTGCTGGCGCTGGCGAGTGGCGACATTACGCGCTCAGCCTTTCTGGAGACTTTAACCATTACCGAATTGGAACACTCAGACCCGGCGAATGGGTCGGGTGGAAACATTTAGGAGAGAGATGCAGTGAAAGAGCTGATTAAGAAACTGGTGGAAGCATGGGGTCCCTCCGGTTATGAGCACGAGGTGCGGGCGCTGATTCAGGAAGAAGTGAGCAATCTGGCGGATGATATGTACGTGGACCCGCTCGGTAATCTCATTTGCCGGGTGGGCAGCGGTGGTAAAAAGATCATGGTTTCGTCCCACATGGATGAAATCGGTCTGATGGCGACCTTTATCGAGCCGAAAAGTGGTTATTTGCGCTTTGCCAACATCGGCGGCTTGAACAAAACCACGCTGTTCGGCAATCGCGTACGCTTTGAGAATGGCGTCATCGGTGTGATCGGCGCACATGATAGCTGGAATGCTCAGGACGATTTGAATAATTTTTATGTGGATGTCAGCGATGGCAATGGCTCGCACCTGGTCGAGGAGGGGAGCCCGGCAGCCCTGTGGCGTGGCATGGAAGAACGGGGTACGCGCCTGGTTTCCAAGGCAATGGATGATCGCATTGGCTGCGTGGTAGCCATCGAAGCCATGCGTAAGCTGAACAAAAAGACTCCAAACGAGGTCTATTTCGCTTTTACCGTGCAGGAAGAAGTGGGGCTGCGAGGCGCGCGCACGGCGGCATACGGAATTAGCCCGGATGTGGGCATTGCGCTGGATGTCACGGCGACTGGCGACGAGATCAAGAATCGCAAAATGGGTGTCAAGCTGGGCGGCGGCGCGGCCATTAAAATCCATGACCCCGGCCTGGTCGTGCCGCCAGCAGTACGCGATTGGATGGTCGATCGGGCGGAGGCGGATGGCGTCCCTTATCAGCTTGAACTGCTGACAGGCGGCACGACTGATGCGGCGGCGATTCAACTCACGCAGGCCGGTGTTCCCAGCGGTTGTATTTCCATTCCCTGCCGGTTTGTGCATACCACCAGCGAGACAGTGGATATTCGAGATGTGCAGGCGTGTGTCGATCTGCTTGCTGGATTGCTTGGGAATCCAGTCGCCATCTGAGTAGACCCCCTACGTAAAGGGGTTTTTTATTGCGCAGCACCTGGGTACAAAAAACCTTGCTTGTGTTGAAGTGAGGGTTATGCTTCACTTAATGTAATAGTCCTGGACAGGGAGACTCATGGCAGCGATTGATACCGGTGAACCGACTTTTGAAGATCTGAAATTGCTGACGCAGGTTTCACAACTGCTGACTTTGCTGGATCTTGACCGGGTAATGCAGCAGGTGATTGAACTGATGTCTTCTGCGGTCGGTGCCAGCAAAGCCAGTCTGCTTTTGCAAAATGAACATGATGTGGACTGGAATCACATTTTTTTGATGCGTGATCTCGACCGGCGGCAGTCGTTCAGTGTGGTACGGACTGTGCTGCATGAAGGGCTGGCCGGGTGGGTATTACAACACAAGCAAGGTACGGTTGTCTACGATACCGAGACGGACTCCCGCTGGCATGTATTCCCGGATGATGATAACGCGGTACGCTCGGTCCTTTGTGTGCCGTTTATTTATGATGATCGTGCGCTGGCCGTGCTAACACTGGTCCATCCTGAACCACAGCATTTTACGGAACATCACCTGCATTTGATGCAGATCATTGCCAACCAGGCTGCGGTTGCGCTGCACAATGCCCAGTTGTTTGATAAAGTGCAGGCCCAGCAGCGACAGTTGGAAGTGGTTTTACAGGCTATCCCTGATGTCCTGATTGTGCTTAATCAGGATGGCGAAATCCTGCTGCTGAATGACAGCGCGGTTCAGTTGATGGCTGGTCAATCTCAAAATGCTCTGATTGGGCGAACGTTGAGCGGTTTAATCTCGGTCAACGATGCGCTGGTGCCGGTGAAACGCTTGCTTGATCGTGCTGCCCCGGATACCAATAACTGGATGTTCGAGGTGCGGTCCTCTCAAAGCGAACAGGATTTCCTGGTAACCGTCTCCCGTTGGGCAGACCCACGCACCGATAGCGCTGGTTTTGTTGTCATCATGCATGATGTCACGACCCTGCGCGATTTACACCGCTTCAAAGACGAAATGCTGCGGGTGGTATCGCATGACCTGCGTAATCCTGTGTCGCTGATTATCACTGCGCAGGACATGCTCGAACACGATATGCCGCCCCTGGAGCCTGATTCGATTATTCCGCAGTATATGAGCATCATGAAGCAGGCCACACAGCGCATGGAAACCATGCTCGATGATCTGCTGCGCGAGGAAGGTTCCAGCCGCCAGAATATCGATATGGTGGAGTTAATCGAAACCACGGTTACTGACCTGAAGCCGTTGTCCAACCAAAAGAAACAAACTGTGGTGGTGGAGATTAACCCCGATTCTTTGCCGATGCTGCTGGGGGACCCCATTTTAATACGTGAGGCCGTCGAGAATTACATCAGCAATGCCATTAAGTACACAGGCGTTGGTGGACACATTGTCGTGCGGGCCTATACGGAGAGCGGACGTTTCCATTTTGAAGTGGCTGATAACGGGATTGGCATTTCTCCAGCGGATATTCCAAACGTTTTTGAGCCCTATTTCAGGACGGAACAGGCGGCAGTTGAAAATGAAGACGGTTATGGCATCGGCCTGAATCTCGTCAAGAAGATTGTCGAGCGCCACAAAGGTGAAGTCATGGTTTCCAGCGAAGAAGGTGTTGGAAGCAGGTTCGGATTCTGGCTTCCTATGTGAGTCTCATGACTGATAACCGACTCGAAGTTGTAAAATTGCGCGCCGCGTTGGCAGAAGTCATGACCAATCGCGGCGTTTTTAGCACAGAAACATATACGCAAATTATCCTTGCGCTTTATGACCGGATTCGGCTGCTGCAAACGCAGTCGGCGGATTTTGACAGCGCCGACGAAATCCGTCTGGTGACGGTGATGTTCATTGATGTAGTGGACTCAACCCGAATCGCGCGCCATCTGAAGGCGGAGGACTGGAAGAAAACCCTTAGCGACATCCACAGCCTTTTGAGCAAGATAATTCGCAAGTGGGGTGGGGAAGTGGGCCAGTTTCTGGGTGATGGCCTGTTGTGTTTCTTCGGTTCTCAGCGTAGTCAGGAAGATGATGCCCTGCGGGCGGTCAACTGTGCTGTAGAAGTCCAGGAATCTATCAGCAGCTTTAACGATCAACTGACGATGCAGGGCAAGCAGAATCATTATGCGGCTGGCAATTCAGAAGATCGTATCTCATTTGCGGTGCGCATCGGCATGAGTACCGGCCAGGTGGTGGTCGGCATGATTGGCGATGCGGACAAAATGGAGTTACTGGCGACAGGTACCCCCACCAATCTGGCAGCGCGCTTGCAGACATTATGCGAGCCGGGCAAGGT
>JAIOHN010000054.1 GCA_019912985.1 Anaerolineae bacterium
CCCTTCATGGGCGGGGTTCCTGCCACAGCCGCCATTGCCCGCACCAGTGTAGCGATCAAAAGTGGGGCCAGCACACGGGTGACGAGCCTGGTTCACTCGGCTGCCCTGCTGGTGGTGGTCCTGCTGCTGGCGCCGCTCATCTCACAGGTGCCACTGGCGGCCCTGGCGGGAGTTCTGGCTGTGACGGCCTGGCGCATGAACGAGTGGGATGAAATCCGCGACATTTTCCACCGCCGCTTCAAAAGCGCCATCTTCGCTTTTACCAGCACCCTGATCGCCACCGTGGCACTAGACCTGACACAGGCTATCATTCTCGGTATTGGCCTTTCCGCCCTGATTTTTGTATTCCAGAGCAGCCGGGCCAAAATCGTCTTTGCGCCGGTCAGTGTCGATAAAATGCGCGCCGATGGTTACGAAATGCAGTATGATGCCAACCGCATTCTTGTCATCTACATCACCGGGCCGCTGTTTTTCGGCACCGTCAACACATTCAATACCGTCCTGGAACAGACCCACGGCAACGAGGACATCATCCTCAGTCTGCGAACTGTGCCGCTGCTGGATACGACCGGCATTGCAGCGATTGAGCAGCTCATCCACCAGCTCGAAGATGAGGGGCGGCGCGTTTATCTGAGCGGCCTCACTGAGCCTGTCCGTTCGTATCTCGAACGCGCTGGCGTGATTCAGCATCTGGGAGAAGATCACGTTTTCTGGAGTGCGTACGAGGCGATCATGGCTGCCGATCATTACCGCGCGAATGTGAAAAGCCATGAGGATGAACTTGCTCAGGTAAAGTTTGCGCAGGCTGGCTAGGATGGCACGCCCTATGGTTGATGCTGGGGCAAGGGTCTGTTATAGTACGAATAACCAACTGAAGGGCAGCTAGGGTTCCGTTTGCAGATTGCAAAGCTGGTCCGAGCGCTGTAGAAGGCCGCGAAGCGGCTCGCACCTTGAGGATTAAAACGCCAGAGGGGATAGGTTGGGCTAGTTTAACTTGCCCAAATCCTGGAAGGTGTTTTTATGTTCTCTATGATTTCCCCTCACACACGGGCTGTACTTCAAGCCCTATTCGTTACCTTTCTCTGGTCCACATCCTGGGTCCTCATCAAGTTTGGCATCCGCGAGGAGATTCCCGCGCTGACATTTGCCGGGCTGCGCTACACGCTGGCATTCCTATGTCTGCTGCCGCTGCTCATTCGCCGCCGCGATCAGATCCAAGCACTGCGAACCCTGCCGCGCCAGGTGTGGCTGCGGCTGCTGCTCTTGGGGCTGATCTTTTACACGATGACCCAGGGCGCACAATTCCTCGGCCTAAACTATCTCCCGGCGATCACAGTCAACCTGCTGCTCAGCCTATCCGCTATTGCGGTGGCGGTGTTGGGGATCGCCCTGCTGGGCGAGCGGCCAACCGGTCGTCAGTGGTTCGGAGTCGCACTTTATCTCAGCGGGGTGCTGGTCTACTTTTACCCGGTGTCGCTGCCCACGGAGCAGTTACTGGGCGTGATGATTGTGCTCGGCGGGGTGCTGAGTAACGCGCTGGCGTCGATACTGGGCCGCTCCCTTAACCAGCGGCCCGATCTTGCGCCACTGTCGATCACGGTGAGCAGTATGGGCATCGGCGCGCTGCTGCTGCTCGGCCTGGGCATAGTTACGCAGGGGCTGCCGCCGCTGTCGCTGACCGCCTGGGCGATTATCGGCTGGCTGGCAGTCGTCAACACCGCCTTCGCCTTCACCCTGTGGAATCATACGCTCAGGCAGTTATCCGCGCTGGAATCGAGCATCATCAACAACGCCATGATGATTCAAATCCCGATTCTGGCGTGGCTATTTCTGGGTGAAGCACTCACCGAAAAAGTCATTCTCGGGCTGGTGCTGGCCGGGAGCGGTATTCTGATTGTACAGCTCAGACGTTACCAGCGGTCCCAGTGAACCACTTCGTCAAAGTTCTGGCGGCCTGCTTTCCCCTGCCCCTGGCGCTCGTGATTAGGGTCGGGATAGCCGAAGGAAATCAACAGGCGCGCCTGCCAATCCGCAGGGAACCCGAGCAGATCACGGGTGGCTTCTGGTTGGTAGATCGTACCGAGGCAGGAACCCACGCCCATCGCCTGGGCCGCTAACTGCATATAGGACGCGCTCTGCCCGGCATCGAACATATGCCAGGCGGAGCGCTCATTTTCCGCCGGGACGAGAATGACCACGCACAACGCGGCCCCGGCCACATGGCTCAGATAATCCCCCATTCTCGAGAGTTTTTGCAGGGTGTCACGATCACGAACGGCGACAAACTGCCACGGCTGGCTGTTCTTGGAGCTTTGTGAGCGCCGTCCGGCGTCCAGAATGCGCTCGACCACTTCGTCCGGCAGGGGATCATTGGTGAAATGCCGAATCGCGCGCTTGGTGCGAATTGCTTCCCATACGTCCATCATCAATATCCTTTCGAATGATTTTTTGGATACTGCTGGCTGTTAAAAATGTATCACAGCGATTGAAATCATGAACGATTGTACCAACATCTCGCGCTTCGCGGTTGTATCCAGGGAGATCAACTTCTCTCACTTAGCGGACATCAAGGTGCGGCAGGCGGGATAATTGGGACACCCCCAGAACTGCCTGCCTGCGTTTGCGCCATTTCTCGCGGTTCGCAGCACCATCATGCTTCCGCATTTGGGGCAGACCGGCACATCCGTGAGCTGCACGATCGTCTTTGCTGGTTGGAGAGGTGCTGGCGCTTCAGTTGGTGGGCTTAAGTAGGGCGAAAGAAGTGCGCGGATGTCCTCGGAGCGATAGGCACGGCGCACCGGAACATGCAGCAGTGTAAGACCGGCTGCCTGAAAAACAGCATCGACAAAGGCATCGCGCTCCTGACGATCCTGGCGTTGATGGCTTTTATCATCCAATTCAATACCCAGAAGCGGGCGCATTGTCTTTGGGTCGCACAGCAGGAAATCGACATGCTTGCGGTCAATCTTATTGGTATAAATGCGATAGCGGCTGGGATCATCGCGCTTGACATAGAACAAGTCGGCCAGCCCCACTTTGGTGCAGATGGTGGCTTGTTCGGAGACAACGTTATGCAGGACATTGTAGAAACTGAACTCAGCGGGTGAGAGAAAGTCGTCGCGCAGGTAGTAGGGAAACATCGTCGCTGCATCGGCATGTTCACGACGCTCCCCAGCCAACAAATCCACAATGAAATTGACGACATCATCGGCGGACTGTTGGGAAAGACCAAGTGCGCGGAGGAGTTTTCGAAGCATTCCAAACTTATTTTCAGATGTCATGTATTTCTGCTTGGTATGTTGAGAATTCGAGAAAACCTTCAAAGATCGATAGATTCGTCTGCTGTGTGTTTGCAGAAATTGCCCTGATTCAATTATAAGTGGTGTACAGAATATGAATCCTTGTTTTCTATCCGCTGATCTTAATTCAGCAAAGATTTTTCTCGTAAAATCGGACTTTTCTTTCGGTTTCAAAATTCATACACTTACGGGCAGCAGACCTCAAGAAAATCCGTCCGGTGTATAATGCAAGCTAAATCATCCCGGAGCGCTATCATGGACACCAACCCGATTGAGGACATTCAGATTCTTCGCAAACTGGTCAGCGATGTTGAAGCTGCGCTGCACCGGCAGCAGGAAATTCTGCGTATCCGGGAAATCAACCTGCCAAAAGGCACATTTACCACTCTCAGTGAGATCAATGCGGATTTAGAGAGCATCGAAAGCCAACTGGTCAACGAAACGACCGAATTGAGCCAATTGAGCGCGCTGGCAGGCACACTGGCGCAGATCAATTCCTCGCTTGACCTGGGTGAAGTGCTGGGGGAGTCCATGCAAAATGTGGTCGATCTCACAGGTGCGGAGCGTGGCTACATCATCCTTACGAACCCGTTCTCGGACGAATGGGAGTTCCACATCGCTTATGATCAAGGCCAGCAGGAAAAGGAAGGCACGGTGACTTTTCAGGGCAGCCGCAGCATCCTGCGTAAGGTGCTGGAATCCGGCAAACCGCTGCTGACTGATAATGCTTACGATGACGAGCGCTTCAGTGATAACAACCAGACTATTGCGCGGCTGGCACTGCGTTCAGTGTTGTGCGTGCCGCTGAAGCTCAAAGACAAGGCAATCGGCGCGGTTTACGTCGATAACCGCGTGCGCGCCGGAGTCTTTACCAAACGCGAAGAAAATCTGCTGATCGCCTTTGCCAACCAGGCTGCAATCGCGATTGAAAACGCGCGGTTGTTCGCCCGCGTACAAAACAACCTCAATGCGATCATCGAACTCAAGGAGTTCATGGATCGGGTATTCGATTCCATCGGCAGCGGTGTGATCACGACCGACAATCAGGACCTGATCACAATCTATAATCGGGCCGCCGCTGAGATTCTGATGGCGGATACAGCGAATGTCATCGGCCAACCATTGAGCGACCTGCTACCCCAGGCCGAGCTTGACCGGCGTGATCCGCTGCAACTGCTTGAACTGGAAATGGAAGCGGAACAGCGCCGAAAAATGCTCAGCATCAAATTCAGCCCGCTGCGCCACAGCGCGGACCGTACGCAGGATGGCATGGCGGTGGTGATTGATGATATTACGCAGCAGCGCGAAGGCGAGGAAACACTCAAAACGCTGCGGCGTTATCTGCCGCCAGAGATGGTCGATAATATCCAGACGATTGCTATGCTCGACCTGGGTGGCGAGCGGCGTGAGGTTACCTGTCTGTTTGCTGAGGTACGACCACTACACACCTTCCCGCACGATCTCAGCGCCTCGCAGATTATGGATCTGCTCAACCGCTTTTTAACGGTGGCGACCGATTGCATCCACAATGCCAGCGGTGTGATTGATAAGTATATGGGTAACGAGGTGATGGGCCTGTTCAACTCGCAGCTTTCGCCCTGCCAGGATCATGCGACGCAGGCGGTGCAGGCAGCGCTCGATATGCGGGCGGCATTTGTCCAGTTGTATGCAGAACTCGGCATCCAACCCAACCCACATTTTTATCGCGTGGGCATTCACACCGGAGTCGCGACACTGGGCAATGTGGGCAGCCTGAACCGCCGCGATTTTACCGCCATCGGCGACACTATTAATCTCGCCAAGCGGTTGGAAGAAAACGCACTCAGCGGCCAGATGATTATCAGCGAAGACACCCTTCGCCACATGCGCCAGCACGGCCAGCCGGAAATGGTAGAGTCTGTGATCTGCAACGAATGTGATCCGATTCAGGTGAAAGGTCGTCAGCAACGCACCCGGATTTACGAGGTTTTCCAATCATGACCATGGACGATACCACCCGCATCGAATCATCCCGCCAGAATGCCCACAGCAGTGTACGCCAGTTGCTGGAGCGCATCGACCAGCTGACACGGCTTCTGCGCAGCCAGCAAGATGCGCTGCGGCGGCGCGGCATGAATCTGCCGCCGAGCGCGCTGCAAGCCTTACAAGCGCTACACGAACAGGTTGAGCCGTTCTCCAAACATATCGAAGCCTCGACGGTCCAACTGCGTCACCTGCATGCGCTGGCTGATACCAGCGCCCTGGTCAATTCGTCGCTGGATACCTCGGAAGTGCTTGAGCGGGTGATGGATACCGTGATTCAGCTTTCCGGCGCAGAGCGCGGCTTTATCATGCTGAAAAATAAGCAGAGCAGCGAACTGGAATTCGTCGTCTCGCGCGGTATCGACGAAAACGACATCAGCCACAATCGCTTTATGGTCAGCCGCACGATCACCAATCGCGTGGCGGAAACCGGACTACCCGAACTGACAAGCAACGCCAGCAATGACCCTCGCTATCAAGGAAATGAGAGCATCGTCGCCAACGCCTTGCGCAGCATTATCGCCATACCACTGCAAGCGCGCGGCGAGGTCATCGGTGTCGTTTACTGTGATAATCGTTTCCTGGCCGGGGTATTTAAGCAGCATGATCTCGATCTGGTCACGGATTTTGCCAACCAGGCGGCAGTCGCCATCGAAAATGCGCGGTTATTCGAATCCGCCCGGCAGCGGCTGGCTGAGGTCAAGGCCACCAGCGACATGATCACCAATGTGCTGGCCTCAATCGCCAGCGGCGTGATTTCGATCGATCTCAAAGGCATGATCAGCACCTGTAATCCAGTCGCGGAGATGCTGCTGGCACAGACAGATGACGGCGTCATTGGCAAGTCTCTGCGGGAATTGCTGCCCGCGACGATTGATCGCAGCTTTTACCAAAGTCTGGATTATGTGTATGACACCGGTGAGCAGAGAACCCTCGCGCTGGAACCGGTTCTGGAAGGCAGACCCCGTTACTGGAATGTGATCATCAGCACCCTGCGGGATTACAGCGGCCAGGTGCAGGGCCTGACGATTGTGCTGGACGACCTGACTGAAATTCGCCGCCAGCAGGAGCAGGTGCAGGAAGCCAGCCGCTACCTCCCCCCGGCGCTGGTCAAGAATTTGCGGACGATTGATGTGGCGGGAGTCAGCGGCGAGGAACGCATCATCACCTCATTCTCGGCGGATGTGCGCGGCTTTACCACCTTCAGCGAGCGGTTGGAGCCGGAAGCGCTGATGCAAATCATCAACAGTTATCTCTCGCTGGCGAGCGATGCGATCAACCTGTATGAAGGGGTGGTCGATAAGTTCCTGGGTGATGCCGTGACCGGTCTGTTTAACACCCAGCTTCACCCGCAGCCTGATCACGCCATGCGCGCAGTGCGGGCGGCTATGAACCTGATGCTTGACCTGCAAGCGCTGCATGAAGTGATGCCGGATACGCAACGGCTGTATTATGGCGTCGGCATTCATACTGGCCCGGCAGTGCTGGGCAACGTCGGCAGTCCTGACCGGCGCGAGTTCGCCGCCATTGGTGAGGCCACTGCGGTGAGTAAAATCCTCGAAAGCAACGCGCGTGGTGGTGAGATCGTCATCAGCCCGGCTACTTACGAGCTGGTCGAATCCCATTACGAGTGCGAACCGTTTGCGCCGGAAAAGACGAAAGGCCGCGACGACCTGACACTCGCTTACCGGGTGATCAAGCGCAAGCAGGGTACGTCTCCACTGACGCTGGACGATTTTTAATTTTAGTGTTGCTGGATTTTTAGCAGCGACTCACATTCTGCCTGGATAAACGCTCGAAGTGTCGTATGGGCTGCGGTTAAGTCTTTGCGTTTCATGGTTTCGAGCAAATCCTGATGGGTATCAATCTGCTCGGCGAATTGTTCGCGGGTGCGGGGCGCACGTCGCTGGCGCATGTTCTCGAGGATTTGAACCTGGTTGAGCAGATTTTTCAGCAAGGCCAGTGTCTGAGGCTTCCCGGCAGCCTGCCCGATTTGACGATGAAAATCGAACAGCAGCATTCCAGTCTGGCCTGTTTGATTCCGCTGGCGCGCCTCATCAATCACCTGCTGCAACTGTTTCTGGACATTACGCGCCAAGGGCAGCATCCAATTTAACGCCAGCGACTCCACGGATGACCATAGGGCATAGACTTCCGCGATTTCATCCGAATCGTAGGTACGCACAAACACACCCTGCCGCGCCACTTTCGTGACCAGCCCCTGCTGTTCCAGCAGATAGAGCGCGTCACGCGCGGTATTCTGGCTGACGTTCATCTCATGTGCCAGATGAAGCTCGGCCAGCCGCTCACCGCTCAGGTAATCGCCGCGCCGGATGGCATCACCCAACGCACCTGCCACGCTTTCAGCCAGTGTCACTCGTGCGATAACCTTCACTCCTGAGCAAAGGCCCGCTGGATTGAACCAGCGGGCATCTCGTCAAAATTATCCTACTGAGCGGTTGTTGATCTCGCTAAATCCGTCTGCGACGGCGCAGTGTCAGCACAATGGCAAGGGCTGCCGCAGCGACAATGCTTAACAGCAGCACAATGACCACAGGCGGTACGATGCCTGTCGCCGGTTGCGCACTGGCACGGACCACCTGCGCGCTGGCACTGCGATCACCCCAGGTCGCCGCATTGACGAAGATGAGAGGTACATCCGCGCCATCATCAATCGTCGTGACGATAGTGACCGTGACCGTCTCACCAGGGTTGAGCACATCTTTGGTAAATGTGACGGTCTGGCCGCTGTAGCTCACCGAACCCGCGGAGGCACTGACCGAAACAATGGTCATCCCTGCTGGGACATTATCGGTCACCACCACGTTTGGATAGGCTGTGCTGCCAGGGTTGCTCACGGTCAGCGTCCAGGTCACAGTATCACCGATCTGAGCGAAGGGTGGGTTGACACTCTTGTTCAGGGCGGCGGTGATCGTCGGAACAGGCGTCTCCGGTGTCCCAGTACGGTCAGGGGGCGTAACACTTGGGGTTTCTTCCATTACGGCTTCAATCGCGAACCCAAAATCATAGGTGTGATTATTTTCGCCCCAGTCGCCGGTTGTCATGTGAATGGTGGGATAGTCCGTACCCACGTTGTTGGTATCTTCCATGCGCGCATCTGAGTCGCGCATGTCCGCGACCTGCCCCGAACCGGCATTGCGGCGGGTTAAGAACCATTTCTCCAGCGGGCCACCAACATCATAATCGACCGGATTATCCAGGCGGATAATGTAGTCTGTGTTCGGGCGGAGCGAATCCGCCACATTGGCATTGTTGAAATAATATTCCCCGGCACTATCAGTCATCGTGGTCGCGATTACCGTGTTCGGATCACTCTCGTAGTAGAGGTTGACCGTGATGTCAGGCACCGGAAAATCAAACGGGCCGGGATTTTGAATACCGTCGCGGGCGTCATTGAACCATACGCGATTGCCGATTTCCAACGGCTGGACCGGGCATATCAACTCCAGGTCGCCCAGGCCGTTCGCCTTGCCAAAGAAGGGGCGGCTATCGGTCGGCGCTTGTTCACCGTTGTACACGCGATAGGCACGCTCATACGCCCCGGTGGTATTATCCAACCAGCGCACGCCCGCGTCATTCAACTGCACATCCGGGAAGGACGCCGCGCCTGCGTTGGGGATCGGGTCGAAGAACGTCGCGGCGATGTTGGGCTGGCCTGGCAGATAGGCCAGCGCTCCCAGAGAAACCTCGTCATGGTAATCTACCAGATTGTCATCGAAGTAAAACTCGCCACCGCCAGGCCCTTCATTCGTATTGGCGCCAGCGGTTGGCCCCACACCAGCACATGACCCGTTGTTTTCGATCTGCCAATCGCTGCGGATGTTGTTGCGGCAGGCACGCAGAATATCGCCAGCGCTGATCGCCAGATACAGTTGATCAGCGGGATCGGTCGTGCCGCCTGCCGGATCAAAGGGCCGTTGTGTCAGGTTCGCAGCCTGGTCGGCAAAGCGATCACGGAACCCCAGCACCATGGTCTTATCATCGGTAAACTCAATGTCCGTGAGCATCGGCTGTGGATAGACCGCTACTTGATAACGCGGGTCGGGATCTGGACCGTAATACTGGAAGTCGTCAGTCCAGGCATTCCAGTCTGCCGGTTGTTGTGCCAGGCAGGCGGGGGAAAGCGCACTGTTGGTGCAGCGACGGTCATAATTAAGCGATAAACGCAGTTCTTCGCGGAAATTATTTGTTCCTGGTGCCAGTGAGTAGACATACGCCCACAGGTTGCTCGAATTGCCGTTGCTCTGTGCCGAACATACCACCCCGACGAAAATCCGGTCGAATTGGAACTTAAGCGCAAAGGGTCGCACATCACCTGGGGCGCAGTTATCGGGCCGGTTGCTCAAATCATGGATGGTCTGGTTGCCAGCGACTGGCACGCCATTCACCACATTAATCGAGATTTCGGTCAGGCTCTGGTCAAACAGATTCACCGCCCAAAGCGTTCGCCCGTCATCCGACATTTCGAGGTCGCCCAGGCCGACTTTGCCGACTGCTGCCCAACTGTCCGAGTCCTGCATCCAGGCCGGGCTGTTGTTGGGTGTACCGGAGGTGGTTGGGTGTGGGTCTGTGCCTGCGTTCAGGATTGCAAAATCGGTGACATTTTGTGCGTTGTCGATGGCGTAAATTGCGCCAGGACCCGATGGTCCCAGGCCAGTATGCCGCTTAAGAAATGCCCCGACAAAGATCGTCGCGGTTTCCCGCTGGTAGGCGATCCCCCAGGTGGTACCGACTTGATTGGCCCGTGCCAGGATTGAATGGGAGGGTTGGTCAAAAGCTGAGATGGAAACCGGAAACCCCGAACCCGCATTGTAAGGGAAGGAAATGACTGTTTCTTCCGTGCGGTCGAACTGCGAGCCAACCACAAAACAGGTGGTCGCCACAGTGGGATTATCCCCACAGTATTCGCCGGGACTCATCACGCCCAGGTCGATCGTCGGGGGGCTGCCCGCATCACAATTCACAAACGTGACTGTGGTCGGCGAGTCACTGCCGAATGGTCCAGACTCAAGGAAATCCGGGAGGTCGGTAAATTCAATACGATAATCTACACCACTCTGCAAGCCATTGAGTGTGTAAGAGCCATCTGCGGTAGTGGTGGCTGAGGCAACACGATCACCAGCAGCGTTATACGCGCTGACACGAATGTCCTCAACACCGGTTTCTTCATCGGGAGCGCCACGGGCGCCACTGGCATCTAAGTCGCGATAGACCGTACCATCAATAGAACATGTCCCCTGTGCCTGTACTGGCCTCGATAAAGCTGGCGCGCTGAACAGAGCAAGCAGAAGGAGGATTAGCAGAGAGAAACGGTGAGCAAACCTGACTAGATTGCACATAAGCATGTCCTCTCACGGGGGAACAGGAAATCCCTATTCTCTAGGTTAATAGATATGAGCCTATTTGTTGTAACATTTTTATAACGAATGAGAATGACAGTGTCCCCCTGCACCACGCATATTTGTTATTCTAAGAGTGACTTTATTACTGGTATGTAATTATAGCATATCTCATGGGGTTGTGCTGAAATGAAAATTGCGTTGACGATGCCTTAAGCGCATGATAAATTTATGGGATAGGGCTGAGAGGGAACGCTGCTGTAAGCAACTTACATTATTCATGCGACCAGCGGCAAATCATGTCGAGTTAATTTGGCCTGTAAACGCACCTTGTAAGCCCCTGATCCTCTCTTGCTTACAACATCTGCACCCTCTTTATTCGCAGGTGGATGTGCGTAGAGGTCAGGGAGCCCACATATTATGTCATTAGAATTCGCATTCCGCCTTATTGGAATGGTCGTGTTCGCTATTATTGGGGCGCGATTGGGGGTCGATGCTTCTGAGTCGTTCGGCCTGCCGGAAAACATAGCCACTGCTACGATCTTTGGGCTGGTAGGCGTTCTGTTCGGCCTGATTCTCACGCCCTGGTTCACAATCCGCCCGCTTCGCTTCTTACGCAAAGTCATTAACGAGATGGCAATCGATGTGCTGTTCCTGGCGATCATCGGGCTGCTGTTGGGGCTGCTGATCGGGCTGCTGCTTGCTTATCCTCTCTCACTGCTGGATGGCGCGTTGGGAACACTACTGCCTGCGGCAGTATCAGTCGTCGCCGCCTATCTGGGTATGACGATTTTCAGTGTGCGCACGCGCGAAATCTGGGAGTTCATCAGCGAGCGTCTGGGTATGGGTCCCAAGAGCCGCCTCCAGATGGGGACGAATCGCGAGCTGCTGCTGGATACCAGTATCCTGATTGACGGGCGCATCGTCGATATTGCACACACCGGTTTTCTCGGTGGAACATTGATCGTGCCGCGCTTTGTGCTATCGGAACTGCACCAGGTGGCGGATTCATCTGATCCGCTGCGCCGCAATCGCGGACGACGCGGGCTGGCAAAACTCAACGAACTCCAGCGTGATACCGATATCCCTATCAAGATTATCGAAGATGACTTTGACGACATCGTGGAAGTCGATAACAAGCTGGTACGGTTATCAATCCAGCGGGATGCCCTGCTGGTCACGAATGATTACAATCTGAACAAGGTGGCGGAAGCGCAGGAAGTCAGCGTGCTCAACATCAACGTGCTGGCGAACGCGGTCCGCACGGTTTACATCCCTGGCGAGACATTCCCCATCCATGTCATTCAAGAAGGGCGCGACCCTGATCAAGGTGTCGGCTATCTGGAAGACGGCACGATGGTGGTGATCGCCAACGGCAAGCGCTACATGGATCGCACCATCAACGTGACCGTGACGCGACTCATCAACCAGGCCACCGGACGGATGATTTTTGCAGAACCGGAGTAAGCAGTATGTGGCAGCGCATCCAAATCCACCTGAAGCGTATCGGTGCGGACCTCAGAGCGCTCCGTAATATTGACAATTACGTGGTAGCAGCGCTGGCGATTATCCTGGCGCTGTTGGGATTGGTGGGTGATTTTGTTTCACAGGAATTAAAGCTGTCGATCATCCTGGCAGCGCTGGGTTTACTGGTCTACAATCTGACTGTGCCGGCGCACAGCACCGCCCTCAACGCCGATGATCTGCTTAATGATCGCTCCAACTTCGCGCCGCTTTCCGAGCGGATTAAAGGTGCGCGCAAGCTGTGGATTTACGCACCTTCAGCGGTCAATATTCTGAATATCGAGAATTTGCTAGCCATCAAAGACGAAATCCTGATGCACGCTAACGGCGAATTGCGGGTGATTATTCAAGACCCGGAGGAAAACGAGGCCGTCAATCTAGGCGTGAAGCATCTTGACGAAGCGATGGAATTTCCCATGCAGGATTTGCCAAAGTCGATTGATGAAACGCTCTCACGGTTGGCCAAAATTCCGACCTGGAATGCGCCGGGGCAGTTTGCCTACAAATTCCTCCCCTACAATCCTGGCTTTAGCATGGTGGCGATTGATCCTGACCAGAAACACGGGCGAGTCATTGTTGAATTTCATGGATTTCATCACCGCTACATGCCTGATCGGATGCATATCGAGCTAACACCAGAAATTTCCGAGCGCTGGTTCAAACACTGGGTAGACCAGTTCGAACATATGTGGAGCGCTGGCCGCGAACCCTAGCGCTTAATCTGGCGGCACCCCGTAGATTACGTAGCCATCAGCATCATAAATCGGCTGCAAACCCTCAGCCCAGTCCGGCGTATCGGATGATGCGTACTGCTGCTCTGTCGCCCCGTAAAATATATAGTGGATCGCCATCGACTCGTAGAGCTGGGCGCGATCTTCGGGCGACAGCTCATCACTGAAGAAACGCTGTGCGGTTTCGGTTTTGGCAGTGGCGTGAATCGTCTCCGGCCCGTGACCGACGTAGACCCGCAAATGGGTATAAGCCGGAATGCGGTTGCCGGTCTCAAAGGTACTGAGGACGACTTCCCCAGGTTGGCTGTTCTGGTTGAGCCAAATGAGCGCCGCCACCTCGTCTGCCGGGTACTTAATCGGCGGCTGGCTGCTCAACGCGGCCAGATAGCTGATCGCCAGCAGCAGCAAGCTTGATGGCAGCAGCCCCGCCAGTGCCAGCAGCCGCACCTGTCGATAAGCGCGATGTTGTGAGCGGTTGTGCCGACATGCCAGCCAGCGCCGCGCAATCAGGCTGACGCCAACCGATGCCAGCAGCGCCAGCGGCACAATCACCGCTTCGGCCATCCGCCGCTGGACGTTGACCGGCAGATACACCAGCAGCGGCACGATCAGCGGCCAACCGATCAGCAGCGCGTAGCGGCTGTCATCTCGCGCACGCGCCCAGGCCCAACGCCCGCCGATGATTGCCAGCAGCCCCAGCGGCAGATAAGCCAGCACATAATGCAGCGGCGGCGGCGAGGGTAGCAAATTCTGCGCCGACCATTGGGCAAAAACAGGATGTGTGCTAAAGACGATCAGGTTATAGAGAAACAGCGGCAGAGTCAGGCTGGCCGCCACCACCGAGCGCACCAGCAGCGTCAGCGGAAAAGCGCGTTTGCGCACCCAGATCGCCAGTCCCCATGCGCCCAGGATGGCATAGATAATCACCAGATAAAACGGCACCGCCAGCCCTACGATCAAAAAGCAGACTCCAGCCAGCAGAGTACGCGGCCACCAGTTCGACCGGTGCAGGCTGTCCATCACCAGCAGCAGCCCGGTCAGCAAAGCTGCCCGTGCCAGCGCCAGATGCGGCAGGCCGAGCAAAATCTGAAGTGTGAAGCCTTCGGGGATGAAAATCTCGGGCGGCACCGCATCCACCAACAGCAGCAGCCAACCCAACCCGCCGCCGAAGGTCGCCATTATCAGCGCCAGGAAACGCACCCGCACCGAGCGGACAAAAGCCGCCATAAAACGATATAGCACAAGAATCAGCAGCAGGCCAAAGACCACCCGCATCAGGTGAAAAATGCCGAGGAGCAGCGGTGTTAGCGCCGGATTGGTCTCCGCCATGAATAAGCGGCTGATTTGTCCCGGCAGAATATAGGGCAAAAACAGCAGTGGCGCGCCTTCATGAGGCTCGGCAGTGTAGAACAGGGAAAAATTCCATTCCCCCTGCGCGCCCAGGCGCATTTTCCCCAGATAGGAATTGCCATCATCGACACCGAATAAAAAGCCGCTGAACACGTGATCGCTACCCTGCGTGGCCCATCCCAAGACATATGGCAGGGTCAACAGCAGCGTGAGCGCCAGCCCATAAACCAGCACCCGCCTCCATTCCTGGCGAGAAATCGTCACCACACTTCCCCTTTTTTCGGCAGCGAGTAAGTCTTGATTCTATTAAATCACCAAACTGGTGTCACATTGTCGCAAGAATAGGTCAAAAACGGCCCACCCGACCCACGTAAGGAACCCTATTCGACGTTAAGCTACACATTACATACAAAGCAGTCAAGGAGAAACTCGATGCGCAAAATCATAATGCTGAGTCTACTGCTGCTGATCGCACTGCCAGCCCTGGCGCAGGATGCAGTGCCGGACCCTGATGCGGAACCGGCCTTCCTGACCCTGAACCTGGAAGCTGGTTTTACGCTTGATCCATTTGTCGTGAGTGTGGTCGGTGGAGGCAGCATCGACGCCAGCGACCTGAGCGAGGGCTGTCTGGGGTTTATCAACAGCAATCCGACGGTAAAAGTCAATTACACGGGTGACGCCGATTTCCTACGGGCATTTTTCTACAGCAGTCATGATTCCGTGCTGGTCGTTCACACACCAGATGATGAATATCTGTGCAACGATGATGCCAATGATCTGCTGCTGGACGCCTCGCTTGACCTGGAAAATCCACCGCAGGGTGAATATGTGATCTGGGTCGGTGCCTTTTGGCAGGATCAGCAGGTTCCCGGCTTTCTGGTGTTCACCGCTAACCCCGATATGCGAACGGGCATGTTCGATCCTGGCGCGCTGGTCAATCGCGAGGCGATGCCAGATGATGTCGCCAGAATTGCCGCGCTGCCTCGCTCCAGTCTTGGCTCGGAATCCAGGCTGAAGTCGATGACGCTCAAGGCCGAAGATGAAACTCTGACCCAAGAACTCACGGTGACAGGTGACATTCCGCTGTTCGATGTCGATCTTGGCGACAACATGACCTGCGGCGGTTTTGTCAGCAATTCCCCTTCACTGGTCTTTGACTGGTCCGGCGAAGTGGATACCTTGCGCCTGTTCTTCGAAAGCGACAGCGATTCGACACTGCTGGTTCTGGGGCCGGAAGATTCAGTCTACTGTGGCGACGATTCTGCCAACAGTGAGAATCTGAATCCGGTGGTGGACATCGCAAATCCGGCGGAAGGGGTCTATCAGGTCTATGTCGGCGATTTCGACCCGGATACAGATCTCACGGGCATGTTGACGATCACACAGGATATCGAGCTTGAACCTCAAACACTGGCAAGTAATCATGAGGAGTAAAGGAGCAATGAAACGGATAGCACTTTTCCTGCTCATTGGTAGCATCCTACTGTCAGGCATCGTCCTGGCGCAGGGTGGCAACCTCTGGCAGATCAGCTTTTACAATAACACTGGTTTTGGTGGCAGCCCTGGTTACACAGCCAGCAGCAGCTTTATCAACTTTAACTGGGGAGGTGGTTCCCCGGGACCGGGTGTGCCTTCGGATTATTTCAGCGCGCGAATGACGACCAGCGCCTATTTTTACTCTGGCACATACCGCTTTACCATCACGGCAGACGATGAGTTCACGCTCTATGTGAATAACCAGCAGTATCTGAACACCATTGGAACCGGTCAGGCAGGCAAAACATTTACGATTGATGTGCCGCTGCTTCAGGGTTACAACACGGTCGAGATCGAGTATGTGGAATATACCGGGCTGGCCTACATCAATGCCGACTGGACCTATATCAAACCGGCTTATAACGCCACCTATGTGCCACCTGTTGGCCCGACGACCGTACCACCGCCAGTTTCGGCCAGCAGTGTGGAGACTCGCTTTGGCGATTTCACGCCCTGCATCCAGCAGAACGTCCACCAGGCCAACTGCTTTCATTCGGATGGCAGTTGGGATTCGCCTGATCTTGGCTCGATTCAGCTTGAGCCGATGATTGAGCTGTGGGGGCGCTGTGATCCCAACCGGCAGATGACGCAGGTGCTTCAAGCGGGTCAACCCGCGGAACCGTCGCAGTGTTCCAAGACAGCGGCAGGCTGGTTCCCCCGCCCATAAGCAGCCTTAAATCTCGCAGCGGTCGCAGTGATGTGGTCGCTGTTCTTGTATCACCTGTCGGCGATTACCGGCAGAACCAGTGCTGAAGGATGCTCACGATCATGAAACACAGTTTGCGCCGCGACCAGCATTCGCGTGCCGCTGCCAAGCGGTTCGCCCGTGTTGAGGTTGCGACTCCAGCGAGGATGACCGGCGCTGGCGACCTGCAAGCGGATGCAGTGACCGGGCTGAAAGCTGTAGGCTGTAGCCCACAAATCCACCTCAATTTTCAGGCTGTCATCCGGTTGGACTTCGCCGCGTGTGGGATCAACACGGAACAACCCCTCGCAGATGTTGGTCGAAACGCCCTCAGGGGATACATCGCACAACCGCCCGACAAAATCCGTATAGGCGCGGTTGGATTTCACGTACAGTTCCAGCTTGATCGGACCGATGATCTCCAGCGGCGTTTCCCTGGCAGCACTGGTGAACAGCAACACATCATCGCGCACTTCGAGCTTGGCCTGGTTGGCTGGCCCGGCAGGCGGGAAAATATTGGTTCCGCCAATGCTGGGCGTGGGATTGGCCGGATCATAATGATAGTGGGTGTAAGCCCGCTCTACCTGGGGCGCGGTGAATTCAAGTCCACCTTCCGGCTGCAAGTAAAGGCGCTGTTCCTGACTGGGCGGCGGCCAGGTCTCGAAATTGCGCCACTTTTCCGTCCCCATCACCTGCACATGCACTGGATGCTGTCGCACCTGGGTCATGTCCCCTTTGAGATGGGCATCAAACCAGCGAATGCCCTGGCGCAGCATTGAGCCGTTGACCCGCTGGTCAATGTGCGACCAGGGGCCAATGGTCAGATAAGGCGGTCGCCCCGCCTCGCGTAGCGCTTCATAATCAGCCAGGAGTTCACGCAGCACAGCATCGTACCAACCGCCGATCAAATGCACTGGTATATTAACACGCGCGACTTCGCGGCTGAAATCAATGTCTTCCCAGCGCGGCTGTGCTGATTCATCGAAGGTGTACTGGTACGGCGGCAGCGGATGGCCGCCAATCCGCTGATCAGCCTCACTCAAGGGCAGGTGACGATAGGCTCGCTCAAAGATGCGCCCACGCAGCAGGCGGCGGCTGTAGGTCACGCTGCGCCAGTTATACCAGCCGCGCCGGTTGCCTACGAATTCCGTCAGGTAAGACCAGCGCAGATTGGTGTTGAGCGCAAAGGCCCCATCTGGAAACACCACTGACTTAAACTGGGAGGCGGTAATGCCCGGCATCATCGCTTTCACATTCGATGGATGGGCAGTGGCAACCGCCCACTGCGCATATCCCAGATAGCTCTGCCCCCATAGGCCGATGACACCGTTGAACCAGGGCTGCTGGCGTACCCATTCCAGCGCAGCCAGGCCATCCTCACGTTCGTTGACAAACGGCTCAAACTCACCCTGTGAATCGAAACGTCCGCGAACATCCTGCACGATGACGTGATAACCGCGTTCGGCGAAGCGCTGCGCGCGAAAGCCTTCGCTGAGGCCGGAGACGCTGCCGCTGATGCCACGGCCATAGGGTGTGCGGATCAGAATGGTGGGGAAATTACCACGCGCGCGCGGGAAGTGATGGTCGGTCGCCAGGGTGATGCCGTCCGGCATCGGCACGCGTATATTGCGCTGCACACCGACATTGTAACGAACAGGGGGCAGATCCAGCACCGGGCGCAAGGCTCGTCGCCGCGCGCGGAAAATTGTGTAGCTTGCCAGCCCTGCCATCAGGGCTACATTCCGGGTTCGCCGGATCATAAACAATCTCCCCGTTGACTACAGCCCGTCATTATAACGTGGATTTAAACGAACTTTAACAGTGTAATCACACAGTGGGCATGCCAGCTACCCGGTAAACACAAAAGCGATCTTGAACCAAGATCGCCCTTGCGGTACGCGGCTGCTTTACATAGAAAGCCTGACACACTTCCACTATACTCCATTTTTTGTGCCAGGAAACCTTAGAGTTGGTTTTATTAGGCAAGGATTTCATAACTTGTTTTTAACATTCTGCCCAAAAACTATGTTTTCCCCTCAGAAAAAGCTCATAATGAGCGAATCGAGGGCGTTACACTTAAAATCAGATGGTGGGAAAGGACGGAGGAGTAATGTTGATGCGGACGATGATGCTCTATATCTGTTGTCTGGTATTGCTGCTCGGAGTCCCGGCGGCGGCACAGCCGGATTTACCCAACTTAGCCGATTTACAGCCAGACACCTGGAACCGGATTGACCCCGGCGGCGACACGATCTGTGCAGAGAGCACCCCGTACGCGTTTTTTGTGCGCCCCGTTAGCGAAAGCAACCACCTGCTCATCTACTTCCAGGGCGGCGGCGCGTGCTGGAACACCTTCACCTGCGGCACCATGAGTACCTTCGATCCCTCGGTGGCGGCTGATGAAGTTTACACTGGCGGAATTTTCGACCTGGAAAATCCGGCTAATCCGCTGCTGGACTACAACATGGTCTTTATCCCGTACTGCACGGCGGATGTCTTCACCGGCAATCGCAGTGTCACGTATGGCGACGATCTGACGATTGAACACCGAGGCTATGTCAACACACAGGCCGTGCTCAATTGGGCTTACGAGCAATTCCCGCAGCCCTCACAGGTGCTGGTCACGGGCAGCAGCGCGGGTGCACTGGGGGCGATCTTCCACGCTGCCGACATCATGGCGCATTATGCGGATGTGCCGGTGATCCAGCTCGGCGATGGCTATGTCGGCCTGCTGCCAGAAAACGCCGA
>JAIOHN010000501.1 GCA_019912985.1 Anaerolineae bacterium
AGGTAAGAGTTGGCGTAATTGGCAGCGGCTTCATCGCCAATATTCACGTGAATGGACTGAAGCACTGCCCGGATGCCGAAATCGTAGCCGTCGCATCCAAGACACCGGGTAAGGCAAGCAAGTTCGCTGATGAGCGTGGAATTCCAAACGCATACGAAGATTATCATCAACTTCTGGCCCGCGATGATATCCAGGCTGTGACCATCGCCGTACCCAACTATATGCATGAAGAAGTTGTGACGACTGCCGCGCAGTTCAGAAAGCACATTTTGTGTGAAAAGCCCTTCGCGCGTACCCTTCAAGAAGGTCAGAATATGCTCGACGCTGTCCAAGCAGCCGGAGTAAAGTTAGTGTATGGCGAGATGTTGTGTTTTGCGCCCAAGTACGTTCGTGCCAAGCACCTGGTTGACGATGGGGCACTGGGCAAGGTGTTTCTAGTCAAACAAAGTGAGGAACATGATGGCCCACATTCGCCCTGGTTCTGGGATGTAAACCTATCCGGCGGCGGGGTATTGTTGGATATGGGATGCCATAGCATTGAGTTCGCGCGTTGGATTCTTGATCGTCCGGCGGTGAAAAGCGTTCAGGCAACGATGGGTACTTACGTGCACCACGAACGCACTCAGGGCGAAGATCATAGCATTTGTGTGATTGAGTTTGTCAATCATGCGCTGGCAATCGCCGAGAATAGTTGGGGCAAGACGGGCGGTATTGATGACCGCTGCGAGATTTACGGCACAAAAGGCAACACTCGTGCCGACCTGATTCACGGCAATGCCCTGCTAACCCACAGCCGTGTAGGTTACGATTACGCAGTCGAGAAGGCAGAAGCCACAACTGGATGGACGTTTACCGGGTTTGAAGAAGAGTGGAACTACGGTTTTCCTCAAGAGATGCAACACTTTATCAATGTCGTCAAAGGCACGGAAGAACCTATTGAAACGGGTGAGGATGGACTGGAGGTCTTGAAGATCATCTACGCCGCCTACCAGTCAATGGGTGAAGGACGGCGCATTGACTGGCCCTATGAGCCACCGGTGGTCACAAAGCCAATTGATCTCTGGTTAAAAAACCAATAGTGCTTTCACCGGATCCACACCACATTCAAGATGCAACCTTCCGTTATTGCTACCGCGCTTTCTCAGATGATTGTGCTCAGGAAATGGCTATTTGAAGTGCGGCCAGAAGATGCAAGTAACACACTTCTGAAAGCATCCTATAACTAAACGAGAGTAATCATAGAAGATTGCTCTCCCAAAGCCTGTTAGTCATCACTATAGGATAGGAGCGGCGGGAAATGAGCACACTTTATGCATTACATTAACGTCAGTTTTGGATAAGGGCATCAAACTTCGCTTATTTACAGATCAATATGGGTCACAGACGCCGAAATACCATGACACTGCCCAAGATTTGTTCAAAATATCGGCAAATTGACAAAATTTGTTGTATCTGGAAGCTGGGAGTAAACGGTTCAGCCTCTATAACCCTTTATGACCGCTTAAATGCAGTTCCTTAAACAAAGCTCACGTTATTTTAACCTGTTTTTGTTTGCAAAAAGCAGGTGACGATACTGCGGTAGTATGGAACGCTAGTTTTGTGAAACAACCTCGCTTTAAGGTCGCATTTAGTAGGACAAATAAATCTCAGCAGAAGTACCTCACTAAAATGAGGTGACAAAGGCAATGTCATAGCCTATTTTACCTCCAAATTAAGCCGCTTGGCTCGCCCCAAATCAACCCCGTACCCATTACGAGATTCTTTTTACCTAAGATGTGAGGTGCAAAATATATGTTCACTGTGTTCCTACCTAAGGACCAGTGAACACACTATATAAAAGTGCTAACTTATTCTGTGATTGCGATAATAAGGAATTCCGAATCCCTGAAAAGACTGTCACTGGCTCCGGTCTTGCTGATTACTCGACACTGAAAATTTGTTATTTATGGAGTTGTTACAGATGGTAGAGATAGAATAACAGTCGTACCCGTGTTTGCACGACTTTCAATGGTGCATTTGCCACCATGCAGATGCACACTTTCTTGAACCAATGCCAGACCCAACCCAGCTCCCTGCTGTTCATACTGTTCGCGATCAACCTGCGCAAAACGATCCCAAACACCAGGAAGTGCGGCCTCAGAAATTCCAAGTCCATGATCCTGAATGGTTATGATTGCCTGACGGTCATCATCGATCTGAATATCAAGCTCAACAATCTGCCCATCCTTTGAGAAAGCAACCGCATTACGCAACGGCTCTTCGATCATTGTGAGCAGGTAAGCGAAAACACCCTGCACGTAGATTGCTTCTCCATGGGGGTGATATACAAGCTCTACATTCCGATCATCTACCATCATTTCACTCTGGATCTGGTCGAGCGCAGTCTGTGCAATTTTGTGGATGTCATACTGCCGCTGGGTTTCCTGGTAGAACTTCTTAGCATGTCCACTGTCGATCTGAATCAAGGCTAGAGCTTTATTCGAAAATCGATTCATACGATCTGCCCCATTCTTAATAAGATTAACCAGTGTAAGGACTGTTTCGTCCGGCATATCTGTTAGAAGATCAGTCAACATCTCAGCCCCACCATAGATCGTTGTTAATGGCGATCGGAGTTCATGGGAAATCATATGAAGGAGTGACTGCCGTGTCTCATCTAGAGATTGTTCCGCACGTTCCTGAAAGGCCTTGATGCGCTTCAGTTTGCTCTCCATTGCCAGCACCAGGTCATCGGCCTGGAAAGGTTTTACAATGTAATCATCTGCGCCGAGTTCTTTGCTGATCCGAACAGAGTTAGGCGAATCGAATGCTGTCAGAAACAGAAATGGTATCGCATTCCAGGTAGGACTGCCCCGTAAGTGTTCTAACAACTCGAAGCCATCCATATCCGGCATAGCAATGTCACTGACAATAATATCCGGTAATTGAGCGGAAGTCTGGAGAATCTGGAGGGCAACCTGACCGTTTGTCGCCTGGACGACTTCGTAACCACGTAAGCTTAATTCTAAGGCGATATCGGATAGCAGCGTCAGGTGATCTTCCGCAAGCAAAACCTTGGTCACATTAAATTCCTTCCGGGGAGTCGACTGGTAGCCAGAAGCAGATGGTTGTGCCAACGCCAAGTTCGCTGCTGACCGCGATATCGCCACCATAAATCCTTAAAAGATCCCGAACAAGAGATAGTCCCAAGCCTGTGCCTGTGATGCTACTACTAGCTGCCCATCCCCGGAAAAAGCGTGTGAACAGTTGCGGCAGGTTTTCTTCGGGAATGCCATAACCACTGTCTTCCAGTAAGCTAATAATATAGCGCCCTGATGTGAGATCAGTTGGGACCGCATCAGCGAAACCACTCAGATCAGGCAGGTCGCAGGGTAATGTACCTGGTACATAGGCTCCGTAAATTGCTGCTCTGACCCTCCCCCCCCTGGCGGTGTATTTCACTGCATTGCTCAGTAAATTCTGCCAGATGCGGACCAGATCTACTTGTTTACCCAAAGTCGTAAACGCACTATTGAACATCTGTAAATCCAAATGCAATTGTTTTCCTTGTATCTGATCGGTAAACTCTGCAGCCACGTCTCGTAAAGCCTGAGCTACATCTACTGGTTCTCGACTGCGTTTCTCTTGACCAGCATCAAACCGAGCTGCATCTAAAATGGCAGTCACAAGCTCCGCCAACCGCTTCGCCTGGTTTGAAATCTCTTCAAGTTTCTGGCGCTTCTGTTCTTCGGTCAACCGATCATAGTAGCGGCTTATGGTACTTGAGCTTAGTAGGATAGAGCTGACTGGGGTTCTCAGTTCGTGGCTCACCATCGAGACGAACTCATCTTTCATGCGTTCGATCTCCTTGAGATGAGTGATGTCATAAATCGTACAAACCATGTGTCCACTGTTGTCTGGCACGCGCGTTACTGCGATTTCGGCATCAAAAATGGACTGATTCTTCGCCATAATTTGGGTTTGGAGAGGCGGTGGAGATGTTTTCGAGTCTGCAGAGGAAAACACGGTTACTAACTTTTCGCGCTGCTTCTCATCGAATATCTCCCAGATCGGCTGTCCAAACAATTCATCGGATTGATAGCCCAGTCTGCGATTGAATGCCGGATTAGTGACGTCTATTAGACCCTGGGAATCCACCAGAACGATCGGATTACTGACGTTGTTTAAAATGGCGCTCATACGTTCATTTAATCGTTCTAACTGCGCAGTGCGCTCTTCGACGGCAGACTCAAGCTGGGCGTTATAGGCAAGCAGTTTTTGTTCTGCCAGGACACGCTCAGTAATGTTTTCATGAGCGACGACGATTCGAGTGGGTCCATCGCCAGCAAAACGAGTGACACGGACCACGAACCAACGTTGTACGTCTGGAGAATGACAGGGATATTCCAGTGAAAAAGCTTCGATCTCCCGATTCATCACCTGGTAGATGCCCTTCTGCACGGCTTTCGCTGTGGCTGCATCTTCGCTTGAAGGGGCCACTGCTTCAAGTATGTCTATGTAATTTACGCCTTCACATAAATCTGCGGCTAGACCACCATTTGCGGGTCCAAAAACACGCCAGGCATTGTTCACTGCCAAGATCGTGCCATCGTCACCGAGAATCGCAATGTGGGCCGATAACGCGTCAACGGTTGAGCGGGCAAAACGCTCAGCCTCATGCAGTTGAATTTCAATCCGCTTCCGTTCCGTAATGTCTTCTTTGATGGCTACAAAATTTGAAATGTTGCCATCCACACCGGTTACTGGCGAAACAATGGCGTGTTCCCAGTAAAGGTCGCCGTTTTTTTTCCGGTTATGAAATTCACCAGACCAATTGTGACCCGAGGTGATGGCTCCCCACATCTGTTTGTACATCTCAGGCGATGTAAAGCCTGACTGCAGAATTCGTGGGTTTTCGCCGCGTGCTTCCTCCAGTGTATAGCCGGTTAGTTTTGCAAAGTAGGGGTTTACGTATTCGATATTCCCTGACGAGTCGGTAACTACAACGCTGTTGGCACTTTGGTTGATCGCGTGCCACAGTAAACGCAGTTGCGCTTCCCTGGCTTTGCGTTCTGTCACATCACGAGCAATGCCCTGAACTGCCCAGGCGCGTCCCTCCCGGTAAATGACAGAGGCCATCGTTTCAACGAAAATTCTCCGTCCATCCTTTGTGAGTAGGGTGAATTCACGCACTTCTTTCTGGATACCGGTATGCCGTAATTCTTCTACGGTTTCAAGCGCCAAAGGCAGGCTTTCCGGAGCCAGAACAGAAGTGAAATCCAGAGATGTAAATTCTTCTCGGCTGTAACCGACCAGATTCAGTGTGGCCTCGTTGGCATCGATAAACTGATAATCAAAGTCATGGATATACACTGCTTCCAAGGAGCGATTGAACAGCGCAGTGTAGCGCTCTTCACTATCCTGTAAAGCCCGTTCCATTACTTTGCGCTCGGTGATCTCACGGGTAACAGACAGCACGGTTTGGACACGACCATCATGATCTATCTCTGGAGCGATCCGCGACTGATAATACCGCCAGCCGCTGGGAGAAGGGTAAGTGTGTTCAACCGTCTTTTCACAACCTGTCTCAAAAACTTCTTCCAGGGCGCGTTCCCAGATTGTTGCTACTTCACCGGTAATCCCCACTTCCTGATTGGTTTTGCCAATAAATCTTTCAGGGCTAATACCAGTGGCCGCCGCAATAGCTGGATTGACATAAAGATAGCGTAACTGCCGATCAAGGCGAGAGATGATATCTGGCGCGTTTTCGAACAGCGTTTGAAATTCAAGCTCACGTTGATGGAGCATAGTCGTCATCCGCTTACGCTCGATCGCGT
>JAIOHN010000502.1 GCA_019912985.1 Anaerolineae bacterium
CTCGGGGTCGAGGCGGTACACAGGAATCGAACCATCCCGTTGCCACGTGTAGCCCAACCCGCCGACGATCCAGATGCAGCCGCCCCAAAGCGTCGCCGTGTGAAAGTCGGTGGGCTCGAACACATCGTCCGGGTAGCCGAAGACTTGCACCCGCCCATCGGGGTGCAGCACGGTGACGTCGTTGTAGATCCAGAAATCGGAGTCGTAGCCGTCCTCGTGCTCGCCGGCGATCAGGATGCGACGTCCGTCGGGCAGCAGGGTGATGGATTGGCCGAAGCGTTGAAAGCACCACGGGATGTCGGGACGTCGAACGCCGGGGACCGGGCAGCCTTCATCGTATTGAAACTCGTCGTCGAACCGCTTGCGGGCACGCCAGGCCGTCGCCACCGAGCGGACCATCGCCACGCGGTAGTCGTTCGTAATGTCTTCGGGGTCCGCTCGGCCCGGGCGGGCGTAGGGGTCGAGGCGGTATTGCTCGAGCGAGATGCCCGCCAAGCCGTCGCCGTATTCGTCGCCGCCCAAGAAGATGGCTCGGGCTTCCGTGTCCAGCGACTCGGGCGGAAGTCCCCAATCCAACAGCATGTCGACCATCGCAGGGGTCTTGGCCCCAGCCAGGGCTTCGCTCAGGTCCTCCTCCGTTGCGGCCGCCCCATGGGCCCGCAAAAGCTCGGCGAGGTCTCGGTCGCTTCGATCCAGTGCGACGTTAAGGGCCGACCGACCCCAGTAGTCTTGGCCCTTGGGGTCGCATCCCAGCCCGAGCATGAGCTTGACCAGAGCTAGATTGCCGCTCGCCGCAGCCAATGCGACCGCGGCTTCGCGCCCCCGGAGCAGTGCGAAAGGCGATGCACCAAGCGCCAACAAGGTCTCGACGATCGCCCCGTCGCCGCGCATCAACGCGATGTGGAGCACCGTCAGGTCATCCCGCGCACGAGCCTCTATGGGCCATCCGTCCGCAACGGCGGTCAGGACGTCGGCGAGGGTGCCCATTGCACAGGCGCGGGCGAGAGGGGTCCACGCAAGCGGCGATTCGTCGGCACCCGCAGCGACAAGTCGAGCCAAGACCGCAAACCACCCGTTGCTGTATGCCCTCCCGACCGCCGTCTCGCCGTACTTCGACACGCCATTCAAAGGCGCCCCAAGCTCGATCAGTAAGTCCACGACTTCAACGGGCTCGGCAGTCGAACCGAGAGCATGCTGGATCGCACTGTAACCGTCGTGATCCACGGACGTAAGGTCCGCGCCTCGCTCGGCAAACATGCGCACGATCTCCAAGTTCCCCGTCGCAAGGGCTTTCTTCAGTGTTGAAGTCTCAATGCGTTCGATAAGGGAGAAGGCCCGCTTCAAGAACCAACTCGCCACCTTGAAAAGGAGCCCTCCCCCGGACGGTAGTTCGAGCGGCTTGTGCACCTGCACATGACCCGCGTCCGCGCCATGCTCCAGCAACACGCGCACGACAGCCGGATTCGGGTCGGGACGGTCGAGGGCCAGCAGAAGGGGGGTCCGGTCGAAGTCGTCCGCCTCGTTCACCAAAGCCGTCGCATCGGGCCGAGACTCAAGGTAGCGCGCCAACCCCTCGGCGTCTCCCAGAGCGACCAAGTCGTGGACGCGGCGGATCATCGGCTACTGCTTCAACACCCACCCGTTCGGATCAATGGTGGGAGGGGTGCCGGAGAAGGGCACCGAACCGCGCCCGCCGCGCATGGGAACACGGATCGTGCGGCCGTCCACCACCACGTCGATCGGCATTTCGAACGGCAGGTTCTCGGGCGTCGCCCACTCCAGGCGGAGCGCACCGTCCACCGTCTCCGACTTCAGCGAAGGCAGCTTCGCCTGGCGCACGTAGACCTCGAAGAACCAGCGCAGATCCTGCCCCGATTCGCGCGAGGCGATGGTCACGAAGTCGTCTGTGGTCACCAAGCGCAACGCCCTCCCATCGGTCCACTTCTCGGATTCCGGGGTCGGGTAGGCCATGCGCCGGATCGAGCGCAGGAACGCGTCGTCGCCGATGAGGTAGCGCAGCGAGTGCAGGACCAACGCGCCTTTGTCGTAGATGTCGCCGCCGTAGGCCTCGCTGGAAGTCTCCGCGCGCGGAGCGACCGGCGCTTGGTTGCGGACGCGGCGCTTTCGGTCGCGCATCCCGGCGAAGTAGGCGTCTTTGCCCCGGATCTGCTCGATGTAGAACGTGTCGAGGAAGCTCTGGAACCCTTCGTGAATCCACATGTCGCGCCAGTCGGCGTTGGCCACCAGGTTCGCCCACCACTCATGGCCGAACTCGTGGAGCAGCAGCCAATCCAGCCCGTCTTGGGCGAACCGGTAGCGGTTGCCGTAGGCGATGGCCGTCGAGTGCTCCATGCCCAGGTGGGGCGTTTCGACGATGCCCAGCTTTACCGTGCGGAACGGGAACGGCCCGCAGAACTTCTCCATGAACGCCAGATACTTCTTCTGCTCTTCGATCAGTCGCGGCGCCTTGTCGGCGTTCTCGGGCAACACGTAGTAGTGGATGGAGACGTTTTGGCCCCCTACCGATCGCGCCGAGTCTTTCACCAACGTGTACGGGGCGGCGTTGAACACCAGCGAGTAGTTGTTGATGGGCATCGGCATGTGCCACACGTAGGTGGTGGTGGCGTCTCGGTTCTTGAGCGTTTCTTTGAGGACGCCCGGCCCTACACCGATGAGCGGGTCCGGAACGGTCAGCCGCATGGTGGCTTTGTCCGGCCGGTCGGAGGGGTGGTCCTTGCACGGGAAGATGAGGTCGGCGCCCGCCCCTTGCAGGGCGACCGAGATCCAATCGGCCCCGCTGGCCGTCTTGGCCCACACGATGCCGCCATCCCAGGGCGCGTTCCGGGCGACGTGGGGCGTTCCCGAGTACGTGGTCTCGATGCGGATCGGCTCGCCCGGCTGCTTGGAAAGGGGGAAGTAAACGCGGATCGCGCCCTTCAGCCGGTCGTACCGCAGTTCGGTCTTCCCATCGGTGAGCTTGGTGACGGTGTACGGGTCGTCGAGGTCGAGGAGGATGGTGGCCGTGGGGATGACCGTCTTGGCCTCCATGATCGTCGTCCCGCTCAGGGTCTTGCTGGCGGGCGCGACGCTGATGGCGACGTCGTAGGAGAGGACGTCGTAGGCGGCCTGCTCGAGCTTGAGCGCGCCTCCAGAGGCGTGCTGGGGTGCAGCGACCAAGGCGAGGAGCAGCGGGACTGCGGTCATGTCCCCCCATTTTAGCCGCGATGGTGCTGGTTCGCTGGCGGCTCTATAA
>JAIOHN010000503.1 GCA_019912985.1 Anaerolineae bacterium
TCTCGATACCATCGTCGAGGAAATTGATTGGCGTGGCGATGGTGTTCGTATACGCGCTGCCGACGGCACGCTGTATGAGGCTGCACGCGCGGTAATCACGCTGCCATTAGGCGTGCTTCAAGCAGGCGATGTCCGCTTTGACCCGCCCCTCCCTCCGGCAAAACAGACCGCAATCGACCATCTGGTCATGGGGCCGGGCATGAAGATGGTGTATCGCTTTGACGAACCGATCACGCCGCCGCACATCGCCGCGATTTACGCTGATGGCAACCCACCTATGTGGTGGTCGCCTTCTTATGGGCGCGGTATCGACGGTGTCCAGGTGTGGATGGCCTTCACCACAGGCGATTGGACACGCGAATTGCTGGCGGGTGGCGAAGACGGCGCGCTGCAAAAGGGATTGGAAACACTGCGCAAAGAGCTTGGCAATCCCAACCTGCACCCCTCAGCGACCCGTGTGATGAACTGGACCGCAGAACCCTTTACGCGCGGCGGATACAGCGTGACACCGCCGGGGCAAACCAATGCACGTGCTGCGCTGGCGGCACCGCTGGCTGACCGTCTATACTGGGCAGGTGAAGCGGCTGCCAGAGAAGTATGGATCGCAACTGTTCACGGCGCTTACGACAGTGGACGACGAGCCGCTGCTGGGATTTTTATGGCAACGAGAGAAGGAAAATAATGATTAACTTTGCACTTTATTTCCGCGATTATTCAGAGGCGAATATGCGCCTTGCCAAGCAGATCGACATTGCCGATGCGGTCACAGGCCGCCCGCCGGGAGACGAGGGGCCGGTCTGGGATTATGTCACGCTGCTGCGGTTTAAGCAGCACTTTGCCGAGGCGGGCCTGAACCTGTCGGTAATCGAAAGTATTCCCGTGACCGACCGCATCAAGCTCGGCCTGCCGGGGCGTGATGAGGATCTGGACAATTTCTGCCAATCACTCCGCAATATGGGCGCAGCAGGCATCCCTATCCTCTGCTACAACTGGATGACGGTGTTTGGTTGGTTTCGCACATCATTTAACACCCAGTCACGTGGCGGGGCGCTGGTCAGCAGCTTCGATAATGACCTGCTTAAAGATGGGCCGCCAGCCTATCACGAAGAAGTGACCGAAGAACGCCTGTGGGATTCACTGGATTACTTTCTGAAGGCCGTGGTGCCAGTGGCAGAAGAGGCGGGAGTCAAGCTGGCAATGCACCCGGATGACCCGCCCATGTCGCCCGTGCGTGGTGTGGGCCGGATCATGACTAGCGTGGACAATTTCCAGCGGCTGATTGACCTATACCCCAGCCCCAACAACGGCATTACCTTCTGCCAGGGCAATTTTGCCTCGATGGGCGCAGACATCCCGGCAGCGATCAAGAAGTTTGGCGATCAGGATAAAATCTTTTTCGTCCATTTCCGTGATGTGCGTGGAACCGTACCCAAATTCGTAGAAACCTTCCACGACGATGGCGATAACGACATGGTTGCGGCGATGCGCGCCTATGTGGATATTGGCTTCGATGGCCCGATGCGTCCCGACCATACACCGACCATGGAAGGCGAAAGCAATGATCATCCCGGCTATATGCTTTATGGTCGTCTGCACGCTGTTGGCTATATGAAAGGGCTGCTGCAAGCAGTTCAAAAGCAGTAAAGGTTGAATAACCCCCAGGGGTGCGGTGGTGACTGCACCCCTGAAACCGTGTAAAGTGAGTAAGGAGAAACCGCCCTTGGGCGAGCCGCCATGAACAGCAAACGCGAGTCTGCCAGTATCCGCATCATATCCGGCAGCAAACCATACGCACAACAGATTGAGGAACTGCAATCCCTTGTCTATGAGGTGAACGCAGCCGATTACGATGACTGTATCACGGCGGAGAAATTTCGCCGCTATCTCGAAATCTTCCCCGAAGGCCAGTTTCTGGCGCTGAACACCGCGACCGATCAGGTCGTTGGTGTCACCACGTCCATGCGCATCCACTTTGATGTCAACCGGCCTATGGTCGAGCCGTGGGTGAAAACCACCGGTTTTGGCTGACTGACCACACACCAACCCCAGGGACAATGGATGTATGGCGTCGAAAGCGCGGTGCATCCTGCATATCGCGGTCAGGGCATTGGCAGCCGCTTGATGGAGGCGCGCTTTCAGGTGGTGCGCGCGCTTAACCTGCGTGGCATGGTCGCGGGCAGCGCCATTATGGATTATCACACCACCGGGGGCCAGATCAGCGCAGAGCAGTATGTGCAGGAAGTGATCGGCGGCCAGCGTTTCGATACCAACCTGAGCAAGCAGTTGCACAAAGGTTTTCAGGTTCATAATCTCATCCCGGACTACCTGGAAGATGATGATGAATTCACAATGGGCTGGGGCGTGACCATCGTCTGGCACAACCCGGATTATCAACCCTATGGGGAGGAGATGCCGATGAAGTGATGAGGACTATTCGTATGTCAAAGCAGGTTTCGGGTGGCACCACTGCAAAAACACCCACAGTGTCCAATCAGAGAAGGAGATTGCGCGACGAACGCGCAGCCAAATGAACGCCAAGCAAAAGACTGCCCGTGATGGCAGCGACATTATGATTATCCCCAGTACGGTGGCCTATGCCATGCAGATGGAGCAAATCCAGCGTGCGGCCTACGGCATAGCGGATGATGAGCCCGTAGATGTGCTCAACGCCGACCATTTCCGCCGTCATATTGAGCTTTTCCCCGAAGGTCAGTTTATGGCGCTTGATCCACAGGTGGATCGTGTGGTGGGGACCACCACCTCCATGCGCACGCAGTTTGACCTGTCTCACCCGCACCTGGAACCCTGGGAAGATTCGATTGACTACGGATGACTGACCACACACGACCCGAACGGCGAATGGCTGTACGGCGTCGAGAGTGTGATGCATCCTGCTTACCGGGGACGAGGGGTTGGCAGCAAACTGATGGATGCCCGTTTTGATATTGCGCGCGCATTGAATCTGCGTGGCATGGTCGCGGGCAGCGCCATTATCGATTACCACCAGGTGGCCGATCACGTGCCGGTTGAGCGTTACGTGCAGGAAGTGATCGACGGCCAGCGCTTCGATACCAATCTGAGCAAACAACTGCATAAGGGCTTCCAGGTCATCGACCTGATTCCCGGTTATCTCAAGGACGATCCCTGGACATTGGGATGGGGAGTGATCATCCTGTGGCATAATCCGGATTATCAGTCAGGGCTGGAACTGACGCGGCAGGTGACACCGCGCCGCTATAATGTCAAACTGAAGCCCAACGCCGCCTGATAAGGCGTGTCTTTGCCCCGGCTCAGATTTCATGGGCCGGGGTTATTAACGATCAAAAAATGACATCTGCAGAAACCGCATCCCGGCCAGGATTTGATTGATCCGGTGTTCGCTTAACGTCCCGATGTGCTCGCCAAGCCGGGCTTTCTCGATAGTCGTTATTTTCGAGACTTCCACGACACTCTGCCGGGATAAGTTGGCTTCGCCTGGGTCCAGTAACACATTACCCGGCATCGCCACGCGCTTGATATTCGAGGTCAGCATACACGCAACCACGGTGTTGATGCGGCTGTGATTAAAGAGATTGTCCTGAATAACGACATGCGGATGGGGAATGTCCGATTCCAACTCATTTCCATCTTCAGACTTTATCCAGTAAATATCCCCCTGATTGATGACCCTTTCCGCTTCGTCGGCCTGCACCGAGTCAGGCTGAGTCTGATGATCCCTGATGAAATGCTCAATCGCCATTTCGAATAACTGGCCTTGCGTGATATGCAGGTGCTGTGCCAGGATCTCGGTTTGATCGAAAAGTGCTTTTTGAATCGAAATGGTCGTTTTTATCGTTGTCCCCACAAGCCACACCTCACTCAATCACCGTGATAATCCCTGGAAAGTTTACTGGCTCCGGGTGTTCACGTCGATAAAAATCTATGAATCACACGGATTTTTCTGCCTCATCACACCCAGTACGATGGTCCCTACGCTTGCCCTACGCACCGGATTTGATCTTGCAAAGCGACGGAAGCTGCATATAGCATGGTCAGCGGATTTTTGTTATGGAGGCATTTGCCGATGTTGAAAAAAGTCCTGCTTCTATCTGTGTCTCTGGTCATGGCGACGGCTGTTCATGCACAGGACGGGTCCACCGACCCTCTTCTGCAAGCGATGAATGACAGCGACTTGCTGACGACCATCGACGAGACGCAGACTCAGGAGGGTGTCACGGTGACTCTCAATTGGGTCTATGCCGATACCCAAAATCTGAAGGTCAATTACACGCTCGAAAATATTGATCCGATTATGCTGTACCCTCCCTACAGCTCCCATGCCACCCTGCGCAACGCGGAAGGCTTTATGTTCTCCTACGCCAACAGCAGGCTGGAAGAAGGCAGCACAGCGGATTCGCTCACCATGACAGTCGATTTTTACAACCAGGCAGTTCGTCCCATCGACAACAGCGACCAGTATGAAGTTGTGGATAACTACTTTATGAACCGTTACGAGACCCTCCCGCAGACCCTGAGTCTTCAGTTGGAGCTGCGCCTGGGAGATTTTGAAGTGGCGGACTGGACACCGCTCGATAGCATTGATACCGACTATGCCATCGGCGATTATGTGGAGCTGATCGGGCCGTTCACCTTTGATGTCACCCTGCCACTGCAGGCAGCGGTGGAACTGGAGCCGATGCAGACTGTCGAGCAAAACGGCCTTGCGGTGACGCTGGAGGCGCTATCCATCTCGCCAACCCGCACATCCGCCCGCCTCTGCTACCAACTGCCGGATGCGCGTGACTGGCTGCCACAGGCCAGCATCACCATCGACGGGGTACCAGGCTATCTCAGCGGTCATGGGGTAGTGGATATGGCCCAATTTGAAAATACCGAGCGCCGCTGCCGCAATCTGCGCTTTGATGCCTTCTATGATGGCAACCCGGGCACGCTCGATCTGAGCCTCGATGTGCTGGAAACTTCAATGATGGAAGGCCCGGACGACTGGGCACGCATCGCCGCGGCGCTGGCCGAGGATGGCATTGACATTGATGTGATTTTCGAGCAGAGCGAAAATGGTGGTGGTAGCATCCGCATCGAAGAAGTCGATGTGCCAGAGGGATTCAACCTTCAGGAAGCCGCAGACGCCGCGCGTGAAGCACTTGGCGACCGCATCAGCGGCCCCTGGGTATTCCAGGTTGAACTGCCTTAGTTTTAGCTTCTTGTAAAAGCGTGGATAGGGCCGCCCCACAGGGCGGCCTTTTTAGATACCCAATGGCTTGTTTACCAGGGCTTCAATACTTTCACGGCTCACGATGCCATCGTGCAGCGCCACCGCATCCTCAACTTCCTCACGAATATCGAGCGAAGGGGCGCTGGCAAGGCTGTCTGTCCCCAGGTAAACCGGTACATCATGCTTGAGATACAGTTCCAGCGGCATCCGGCCACAGCGCAGGCGCTGATTGCTGCGTGGACAGTGGACCACACTGCTGCCACTGGCGGCAATACGTTTCACATCTTCCTCATCGACCTGCACACCATGAATCAGCAGTGGTTTGAGTTCCAGCGCGCCCAGGTCTTCCAGATACTGCACAGGCGTTTTGCGCGGCGAGGCAAACGGCATCCCCATCAAGTCATTGAGATAGTCCGCGATGGGGCCGCGATTATGCAGCGCCCAATCGTATTCCGCCGGGCTTTCGGCCACATGGATACACAGCGGCAGTGCTTCTGCTCGGGCGAATTCCAGACCACGCTTCCACAACGCGGGATGCACCGTGAAGGGCGTATGCAGCGTCAGGCCAATGCGCATCCCACCACGTTCCTGCGCGCGCCATTCGTTGACCAGATAACGCGCCATATTCAGCCGCCGGTCAATTTCCGTGCTGTGATAGCCAAGCAGTTCGACGTAAATCACACCCTGCAAGCCGGATTCCAGCAGCGGTTTCATGCTGGCGGCTGTTGCAGAAATATCGGTAAGATGGGTCACACCGGCATCATGCAGGCTTTGAATCGCGGACTCAACCGCTTTGTGATAAAGCACCTGGGCATAACACCCGGCCATCTTGTTCCAGCGTTCGGTCAGGTCAATCAACCAGGGCAGGAAATCGCGCCCGTTTTCATCGGGGCAGACTTCGTTCAGCCAGCCAAGTTCCAGGTGGGTGTGCGCATTGGTCAGGGGCATAGGTTGTCCTTTGCATAGAAGGGTCGAAGCTCGTGCGATTTTAGCACAGATGCGACGCCGCAGTGCAGCCAAAGCAGGCTAAAAAAGCTGACCACTGTCTCGCTTTTATGGACAATCCACCCCTTGATACCATCTATCAGCGTCGAAATCTGTACAAATCTGGTCAGCACCAACGCAGGTGTATAAAATTAGCAGTGTGTTTATTGTGAAATGGGTTTGACGAACGGAGATTTACTTGGCTTTACGGAACGGCAAAAACCAGATTGGTGTACTGGTCGCCCAACTTGGCACCCCCGA
>JAIOHN010000504.1 GCA_019912985.1 Anaerolineae bacterium
TTATACGATAATCCGTATATAAGTCAAGACAGGAGGAGATCCAATGAAAGCACGCACTTTGCAGCCCGAAGCCGTGGAAGCATTGACCCAACCGATACGCGAAAGAGTTGGCTTGACCATCCGAGCCGCTAGAGAGCAAACAGGATTAACCCAGGCAGAATTTGCTGAAAAGATGGGCAGACGCCAAGCCTATATTTCTGATCTGGAAACTGGCAAAACAGAGCCCACCATCTCCACACTGATCTTTATTGCCTATGTGCTCGGAAAACCCGCTGATTATTTCATTCCGAATGAGTATATGAATCTGGCAGAATTCAAAGCAATCAAGACCGATGAGCTATCCGTCGGCGAAACAGAACTTATTCAGAAATTGAGGCAAGTCGAGGGGCAATTTAGCCAGTATGGACTTATACGCTTCATCATTGACACCATTTTAGAATACGGTGCGAAAATGCAAGCGGAATTTGAATGGTGGGAAACGAATACTGCGTATCGTGATGACGATAAGTAACTCAACGTAGGCGCGGGGCCCCGCTGAAAACGCGGGTTCCCCGCGCTACGAACTACTAGTAAATCAAATTGCTATTTTAAAATTTTAATCCATGTTAATATGGACACTCTTTAACATGGAATTGTGTGGGAAATTTATAATGACATCGAGCCAGCGGCAAGAAGTGTTTAATGTACTACTCGCACAACTACTACAAGAACGCGGCGCAGTCGTCGCCCCTGAAAGTATTTTGTATACTGGCACAACACGAGTTCGGCAAATGCCGGATGTAATTGTTAATTTTCAAGGACTAAGAATTGCAATTGAAGGCGAAGTCGAAGCCCCAAGTGCCCAGGAGAAAGCCATCAATTCAGCGCAGCGTCGGGTTGAAACAGGTGTTGCTCACATAGGTGTAGCAGTTGTTTATCCCGCACCCCTTAGAGCAGTCGACTTTGCCAATTTGAAAAACGCTCTATCCCAAGCAACCCTTCAGATAGCTGTGACAACCGAAGCAGGTAACACAGGCTATGCTACAGGTGACATTGATTATTTGGAGCGCGCTTTAAGAAGCACGTTTGAGCAACTCATTAGAGAGGATGTTGTAACTGACTCCGTTGCTTTACTTGACAATGCCGTTGAGCAATTCGCAGCTGCAGCATTATCCAATCGCGGCAATTGGGGACGTATCACGCATGCGCTTGGTGGTTCTGTCACCGAAGCCGAGCTTGACGAATTAACACCGAAACAGCAAGGCGCAAATTGTCGCATCGGTGGGCTTGTACTAATAAACGCAATGATTTTTCACGACATCCTCTCCGGACACCACACCCAAATCACACCTTTATCTAGCATCCTCGCCCAAAAGAACCTTGAAGTGTTTGCCGATGAGTGGCAGTACATTCTTGATGAAATTAACTTCTACTCGATTTTTTATCTTGCCCGTGAAGTGTTTACTAACTTATCGCGATCAAGTTGGGGACTTTCCGAAGCACTCAACTTTATGGCGAGTACAGCCCTAAAAATCAGTGAGCGTCGAGCAGCGCTACGCCATGATTTGATGGGACGTGTATACCATCGATTGTTAGCAGAGGCAAAATACCTTGGAACATATTACACCAGTATTCCAGCAGCAACCCTCTTACTAAAAATCGCCTTGCGACCGGATGGTTGGCAAGTGCAATGGGATGATGCTGTCGAGGTTGGAAAATTGCGTATTGCTGACCTTTCCTGTGGAACCGGTACGTTACTAATGGCGGCAGCAGACACACTTATAGACAATCATGTCAGTGAAGCAGCTGGAAACGACAAACCCGTTAATTTACTCGAATTACACCGCCAAATTGCTGAGGCGATTTTATACGGCTATGATGTTCTACCCTCAGCAATTCACCTTACGGCTTCTACCTTAGCACTGCGTACCCCTGAAGTACCCTTTAAGAAAATGAACCTATTTTCGCTACCTTTGGGCGGTCCCGACAACAAATTAGGCAGTATTGAATTTTTGCAGCCAAGTACTATGCTCATGCCATTTCATGATTTATTTGGCGCTGTCGAGCAGTCGCAACAGGTTACAGGACACTCGATGGAAGAAATCGCTAACACTCCTTACCCAGAACTTGATCTATGCGTGATGAATCCTCCATTTGTTAGAAGTGTTGGCGGCAATCTGTTATTTGGTTCAATGCCTGATGTCCAACGAGCAGAAATGCAGAACAAGCTCAAGCGCTTAGTGAGAAGTCCCAATGTAAAAGCGAACATCACCGCCGGACTTGGATCAGTTTTTATAGCAGTTGGAGACAAGAAAGTAAAACCGAATGGCAGGTTAGCACTAGTGCTTCCAAAAGCACTTCTGTCAGGTGTTTCTTGGGGTGACTCACGTGAACTTGTAAACGAAAATTATCATATAGATTTTGTCGTTGTGAGCCACGATGAACAGCGATGGAATTTTTAAGACAGCACAGACTTGAGCGAGGTTTTACTAGCTGCAACCAAAAATGAACACAAACAGCAACTAACCGAATATAAAACAGTCGTAGTAAACCTTTGGCGTAATCCTACCACAGCACTAGAAGCCCTTTCTCTTGCAGCACAGATTTTAGATAGTGAACCACCTGATCTAGTAACCGGACAAGGTGCAGCACAGCTAAAACTAGGAGAAGAAAAAGCTGGTGAAGTTATCTCTTATGATTGGCAAAATATGCAGCGTGATTGGTTTTTACCATGTGCTTTTGCCCAAGTTGATTTAACTCGCACAGCTTATTATCTTTTAGAGGGCGTATTGCGGTTGCCAGGGCAAAGAGAACATTATGATGTGCCGATGACATCACTTGGAAAGCTTGGTCAACTCGGCCCCGACCGACGAGACATTTACGATGGATTTGATCTAACAGCGTCACCAACCGCCTATCCAGCATTTTGGGGCCACGATGCAAATTCAGTAGTAACCCTAGAACAGGAACCAAACAATTATTTGACACCCCTTTCAAAGCCAAAGAAGAACCGTTCTTTAAGGCGTGTTAGTGATTTATGGCCTTTAGCAGGAAAAATTCTGCTGGCTGAGCGTATGTGGTTGACCACACAAAGGCTTGTTGCTGTGCATGTTGATCAGCCTGTATTATCCAATGTTTGGTGGTCATTTGCTTTTCATGCCGACGTGCAAGAGGAAATGAATAAAGCGCTTGTAGTATGGCTTAATTCGACTTTGGCAATCCTTGTACTTCTTGCAACTAGGGATGAAACACGCGGAGCTTGGGTTGATTTCAAAAAGCCATCCCTAGCCGCTATGCCGGTACTAGACTTTACAAAGCTCTCTACCGAACAATTATCGAAGTTGGCACAAGAATACGATAAATTAGGTATGATTGAACTTCAACCACTACCAAACATGGCCTATGATCCTGTAAGAGCGCATATCGACGATGCTATTACATCGGCGCTCGGCCTGCCGGATTTATCTACTTTACGCGTGATGCTAGGACGTGAGCCGGTAGTGTGTATGCAACGTATTTAGGTTTGCCGCCATCTCCTAACTTGCCCCGCCGCCCCTTGACAGCCACCTTTCCGGCCAGGGTGAAGGCTGCGAGGGGTGGCTCCGAAGAAGGCGAACGAGCAAGGCGCTCCCCCTCGACGTTTCATTATCGCCCGGAAAGGAACCGGGCTGTCAAGGGCGAGCGCTACGCGTCGGCTGCTTGACCGTTGAGCGACCGCCTTTGGCTCAGGGTTCACCAAAGAAGGTGCTAGAGCTAAACGCGATCCCGCACGATCTGGTGAACGCGCTGGTACGAGATACCGAACTCGCGGGCCAGGTCAGCCTGAGACTCCCCTCCGGCGAACCGAGCGCGTATGAGTTTGTTTCGTTCGCGGATGGTCAATGAATTAGGCGGCACACTGAGTGAGGATAGTCGTTTGAGGAAATACCACACCGCACGATTGATACCAGAAAAACTTGGAGCGCTTTCTGCTTCGTAGTCCCCTATGGGGCACATCCGTATACATGCCTTGAACGCCGGTCTCCGGCGTTTTTGGTTCTTCTACATCACTCTCGCTGGCGTATAGGGTGGCACGCAGTGCTATCCAACGATCTACCCATGCTTTCAGCCGAAAATCCACAATCCGGCGTGTGTCCAGATCATAAGTGATGTAATCAAACAAACTCCGCACCAGCCCCTGCCGATCTTCATCAGTGACTGTATCCCAGAGTCGGTGTAGCTTGTCCACCGCTTCCATACATACTGCCAACTCGGTAGCCATCTGCATGGGGTGACTACGCTGACTGTTCGGCTGCTCTCATGCGCGCCTTTGTCGTGGATCTAACGTCACTTCAAGAACTGGATGCATCCTGTACAGCTTCGATCCTGCCGCCTGACATCACGCTGTTCGGTCCAAACTGTAGCATCGAACTATTGTCATCTTTGATGCTATTTGATAGTTCAAGAATATTTCAACTCGCGTTACCCCGATTCGAGTCAATCACTATGAATCTAGCTCATACCTGAAACGGAGGAGTATACCATCTGTTGACTATTCTATATTTATATTTTGGAGTATCTTAAAGATAGTCCGGTTTCGGACCTCTTCATACAGGAATGTGAACGATGAGTGACCAATGCAGCCGCAGCCAAATATTCTTCAACGAGGACGGAGTCGCTGGGCTGACTCACCGGACCTTCACTCAGTCGATGGGCTTCGACGATGACGACCTGCGCCGTCCGGTAATCGGCATCTGCAATACCTTCAGCGAATTGAACAATTGCAACCGCAATCTCCGTGAGCTGGCCGAAGCCGTCAAGCGGGGCGTGTGGCAGACAGGCGGTCTGCCGTTGGAGTTTCCAACTATTTCGCTTGGCGAAATCTACCTGAATCCAACCTCAATGCTCTACCGCAATCTTGCGGCGATGGATACCGAGGAAATGATCCGCGCCAACCCGATAGACGGTGTGGTGCTACTGACCAACTGCGACAAGACCACCCCAGCGGCGATGATGGGCGCGGCCAGTGCTGATGTGCCTGCCATCATGGTCAGCGGCGGACCGATGCTCAACGGCCATTACCAGGGGCAGATTCTGGGCGCATGCACCGACTGCCGCCGTTTCACGACTGAATTCCGCGCTGGGACGATTGATGCCGCCACCTATAAGGCTGTTGAAGGCAATCTGGTACGCAGTGCTGGGCACTGCATGGTAATGGGCACGGCCTCGACAATGAACTCGATGATGGAGGCGTTGGGCATGGCCCTGCCAGGCAACGGCGCGATCCCGGCAGTCGATTCACGCCGCCTGCAACTGGCCGAGCAGGCCGGACGGCAGATCGTCAAGTTGGCCGAACAAAGTATCCGACCTTCGGACATTCTTACAGCGGAGGCATTCGATAATGCGATCATGCTGCTGCACGCGCTGGGCGGCAGCACCAACGCCGTTGTCCATTTGTCGGCCATCGCCGGACGGGTAGGCATTGATCTGCCGCTGTCTCGCTTCGATGAATTGAGCCGCCATACGCCGATCATTGCCAATATGCGCCCTATCGGCAAGTATCAGATGGAGGACCTGTTTTACGCAGGTGGCATCCCGACAGTGCTCAAGCAACTGCTGCCGCTACTATATGGCGACGCCCTAACGGTGACCGGGCACACACTGGCTGAGAATGTGGAAGGTGCGCAAATCCAGAATCCCAACAT
>JAIOHN010000505.1 GCA_019912985.1 Anaerolineae bacterium
CCACTTTGATGGTGAAGTCATTCAAGCAGGGCTCCAGCGGCTCGTGATAGTACTGGGGGTACAAACCGGTCGGTGGGACGTGAATGGCGGAGATGGTTGCCGCACCTCTGTAGGAGGCCAGGGCCACCTGGGCAATGTCGATTGCCAATGTCAGCGCCCAGCGGACTTCCTTCTTGTCCAGCCCGGGTTTTTCGTTGTTGTAAATGACAGCCGGTAGGGTGGGATCCGGATGAGCCCAGGGGAACGAAGGGAACCAGCCGACCGAGGACGGGTTTTCCCGGGCCAGGGTAATGCGGCCTTCGGGGGTAATGTCATGGATCACATCCAGCTGGTGCGCTGTCTGGGCGATCACGCGCTTGTCGCTTGGACCCGGATCAATGTACATGGCGTACTTGACGTCCACATCACCAAGGCGGGCGACCGAAGTCCTCTGCCAGTCTTCGCGGCGCTCCCACAGGAACCATTTGCCGTTCGGATCGGAATCTCTGAGTGTGTAAGCGCCCAGGCTGACCGGCGGATTGAATTTGAACGCCACCGGGTCCTCTACCTGTTCCCAGATGTGCTTGGGCATCATGAAGAGGGCGCCCCAGCGCACGGTGAAGGTAGCGTGGAAGCGTGAGTTGGGGGCCTTCAGGTAGAAGATAACGGTGTTTCTGTCAGGCTGTTCCATATGGTCGATGCTGCCCTCGAACAGGCCTTGACTCGCCAATCCAGGTGTGTTCTTTATGAGATCGACGGTATAGTACAGGTCATCCGCCGTAAACTCGACGCCATCGCTCCAGTAGATTCCTTCGCGCAGCTTGACGGTCATCTGGGTGAAGTCGTCATTGTAGATCGGCGGCTCGGCTGCCAGGGCATTATCCCATACGCCGTCGACGCCCGCATCCGGATCGATGTACCACAGCGCATCCAGGGCCAGCTGCTGGAGGCCGCATACCCAGAAGCCGCCGTAGCCGCTCCGCCAGCGGTTGAAATCATCTGCCGGTAACACAGTCCCCGATGGGTTCTCCAGGATCAGGCACTCATCCCTGGGCACGCCTGGCGCGACTTCCTCGCCCTGGGCGGACGCGACGCCTGCTCCTTGAAGCCCAAGCACCTGAATCGGAATGGCAGTTGCCGCGGTGAATGCGGCAGCCTGCTTCAAAAACTCTCGTCTCGTTAATGCGTACTTTTTCATACTTTCCCTCCAGGATAGACAAGACTGTAATTTAATATGAAGAGGCGCAACATTTAATTGTCAACAGAGTCGCCTGGGTGCTTGTAGTTGAACGCAACCTGGCTCGCCACGGGATCTACCCGAATTCAGAACCGTCACTTTTCTCCGTTCGCCGTTTTTATTCGAGAGCACTGACAAGTACCGTGACTGAGTGTGGCTCAAACGTATATACGAAGTCCTTCCTTTCTACTTTCAGATCGGTCTTGAAGACACCAACTGCATCAGGATGATCAAATGAGTTTTCAGCCTTGATATCGGGGCCATTGATTGTATGTGCCTGTACGGGACCGGCGAAGTGACCGCTGTCGAGCGTAATCGAGGTTTCAATCGCGTCTTTCTCGCTGCGATTGACAACAAACACCGCCAGCTTGCGCGCTTCTTCGTCAAGCGTGGCCGAAACGTCCAATGTGCGCAGCGCCGTTTGGTCGCCTGCTGAGAAGGTGTCACCGGTCCAGAATACGTCGAGCGCGATGTTACCACAAGCACGACTGTAGAGCTCGAAGGGGTGGAAGATGGTTTGCAGAAACAGGTCTTCAGGGCTGGTGAAGATCGGCGCAATGACGTTGACAATCTGAGCGATATTCGCCATCTTGACCGACCGGGCATGGCGGATAAAGGCATTGAAATGCATCGCCACCACCAGCGCGTCTTCCAGATTGTATTTTTCCTCCAGGTTGTTGCGCTCGGCCAGTGTCGAACCCCGCGCCCGATACCAGACATTCCATTCATCCACTGCGATTGCAATCGGTCGCTGAATGTTGCGCTGCAATTTCATGGCGTTGATGAGTCCCTCGGTAGCGCTGATGCGTTCTTCGAGTAATTCGGAAACTGCCATATATTTGGCGAAGTCATTCTCCTGGTTTCCGACGTACCAGTGAATGGCAAGATAATCGATCAGATTAGGCGCATGGTCGAGTAATAACTGAATGCGCTCGACGAATTCGGCGCGCCAGTTGGAAATGGCCGAAGCCAAAAGTTTGATCGATGGATCGACCCATCGCATGACTTTGGCGAACTCCTTATAGGCGCGGGCATATTCTTCCGGGGTCTTGTAGCCGATCTGCCATTCACCATCGACCTCGTTGCCAATGCCCCAATATTTGACATTGTGGGGTGCATCGAAGCCATGCTGGCGGCGCAGGTTCGCCAGAGCCGTGTTCTGGGCGCTATTGCAATATTCCACCCAGTCCCGCGCTTCGCGCATGTCGCCGTCGCCACAGTTGACGACGATGTACGGCTCGGTATTGACTTTGCGGCAGAATTGAATAAATTCGTTGGTGCCGAAGTGATTGAGTTCGACCGTTTCCCATGCCAGTTCGGGCCGCGCCGGACGCGCTTCGACCGGACCTACGCCGTCCATCCAGCGGTATCCTGAGACAAAATTGCCGCCCGGATAGCGCATGACCGGCATGTTCAGACGGCACAGAGCATCGAGAACATCCGTCCGGAATCCCTGCTCGTCCGCCAGAGGGGACCCTGGTTCGTAGATACCACCGTAAAAGCACCGGCCCAGATGTTCGGCAAAACCACCAAAAATGTTTGGATGAATATGACCTAATTGACGGTCGAGATCGATTTTAATGTAGTTCATCATGTAAGCAGTCCGACCTGAGGTATAGTAGGATAGCTAAATTAAAATGCGCCAGTTGCGTTTACTAAACGCAACTGGCGCAGAGAGTCATCCAATATTGGGAAATACCATAGCTAAAGAAATAAAATACATTAATTAACTCTTTTATAATTTAGATTCGCATTATTTGATTCGAATATACTGCGATTTACAGAATGTGTCAAATTCTTGTCAACTTAATATAATAAGTGTGTTCAGTAAACACGATCAAGGCATCGAGGAGAGTACTATTGGCCAAGTCGAAAGCAACCATGCGTGATGTCGCCCAGGCAGCAGAGGTCTCCGCGACAACGGTCTGGATGGTTGTTCACAACAAACCCGGCATTCCCATCGAAACCATTAAGAGGGTCCGCGCAGCCATTGACAATCTGTCGTATGTCGTCAAGACAGAGGAAAACGGTACAGGAGTTGAATCGATAGGTTTGCTAATAGAGCAATCCTCTATTCCGGCAATCAGTGATGTATTCTATGGTGATGTGATCCGCGGCTTCCAGGCGGAAGCGAAGAGCCTGGGCTATCACGTCCTGCTGTCGACATTTGATCGTAATACGCAGGAACTGGATTTGCTCAAGACGGGTCTGGCCCAGAAAGTAGCAGGATTCGTCGTCGCCAATGATGGTGACATCAGCCGTGAGACAGTCATACAGCTCAAAACCCCCAAGGTGCCAGTCGTGTTAATCGAAAGCTATATCGAGGGCCAGATACTCCCTTGCGTGTTAGGCGACAATTTTATGGCTGGCTACAAAATAGCCCGCTACATGCTCGACCTGGGGCATCGGAACATCGCTATCTTAAAGGGGCCAAGCAAATACAGCAGCCTGGTGGATCGCTTTCGTGGTTGCCTCGCGGCTTTGGCTGAGGAGAATCTCCTCGTCCGCCCTGAATGGATGCCAGAGCCTGTGTCAGGCCACCCGTTGAAAGGCTATGTCCAAATGAAGGAAATTCTGGAACTCGATGAGCGCCCAACGGGTGTGATCGCTATCAGCGATAAAACTGCTTTTGGTGCGATGGAGGCGATCAGGGAAGCTGGCTTGGGCATACCGCGCGATATCGCCATCGGGAGCATCGACAATACGATGGAAAGCGGTTACACACGTCCGCCGCTGACGACCATACATATCCCTAAATATGAAATAGGTGTTCTGGCCCTGCAAAAACTCCACCGCCTCATTCAGGGCGAAGATACGATCCCAGTCAAGACAATTGTCTACAGCGAGCTGATTGTCCGGGAGTCGTGCGGCACAGCCATCCCGCAGCCCGGGGATGAGTCGATGCACTCCGAGTAGAATGTTTCTGTGCAGGTTGATGTTCCGACACGTCACACCTGAAAACTACTGCCCATTATATCGGAACCGGTTTTCCTGGAATTCCCCCGAATAAGAGGGTCGCAGGAATGATGATGGATTTGAAGTAGGGAGAAATGGATGTTGCAAGTATGCGACGGCAGTGTAAGGGGAATTCCAGCTTTGATCGTCGATCGTCAAGAATGCGATGTGTCATTGTCCTAATTTCCGGTTGCTCCAAGGTTGAACCTCAAGTCTTATTCCTTGATAAAGGGATACCAATGCGGAAAAGTAAGCACTGTGATGTGATCGGTCGTGGAGTAGGGCGGAATGAGCAGTATACACGCCCCGTCGCTCCCGAATGGTGAAATCCCCTTGAATTCAAGGGGATTTTTGTTGCGTAGCTAGTGGGGGATCAATGGAGGGTCGAACCCGCGCACCACTGTGAGCCTTTTCAGCGAGCGGCGACTTGGCTGCCGGACACAATAATGCTCAGCAATCGGCGCCGTGTCTGACTCGCTAGGCGGCCTTTGTCCCTCAGAAAACGTGCTAACGGTGGTGCGTAGTCGCCCAATCCCATGATGGAGTTACTTCTCGATAAATTGCCACCACTCGCCGATTGCCCCTCCTGTTTACTCTTCTAGATCTGAGATTGCACTGATTCAGGCATTCCTCCAGTCGTAATCGTCTATAACGAATCTTATAGTGAATTAACGTTCACGTATTACATTGTGTATTGACTACCAACGAAAATTGATCCGTTCTGTGTCGTACATTTTGGAGGTTGGTGGATTGAGCACGATATTAAGCAGGTTGACTGCATGACTTACATTCGCCATATCCCATCACCACCTTTGGATAGCTTCATTGACTACTTCTATTACCTTGACGGTCCCATGCCCCGTCGACGTGAAAAAGTCTTGCCGACGGGATGGCTCGATCTGGAGGTCAATCTAGGCGGCGCTATCCAAAATATATGATGCCAGTGGTTCCAAATCGGTTGCGACCTGTATTGAGTGCTGGTGGGTCGGTGTGTGGAACACCTATGGTACGGTAGAATGGCCATTGAACATCCAGTTGATGGGCATTCACTTCAAGCCCGGTGGGGCGTATCCATTTCTGAATTTCCCTCTCTCCGAACTGCACAACCAGATTATTTCGGCAGATGCTGTCTGGGGTAGTTTCGCAGCCGATCTTTATGAGCGGCTATGTGCTGCCCTATCGACACAGGCGCGGTTCACACTCCTGGAACAGCTCCTGTTAGCTCGTCTCATCGAGCCTCCTCATGGTCTGCAGTCGGTGTGCTATGCCGTTGCGGAGATTATAGGCCGACATGGAGCGTTGCAAATCCGCGCGCTGAGCGAGTACACGGGCATCAGCCAAAACCATTTGCTCACTCAGTTCAAACGGATGGTCGGCATCTCGCCGAAATCATTGGCGCGTCTCCACCGGTTGAAGTACGTCCTCCATTTGATTGACCCCGCACAGCCGGTCGATTGGACGCTGATTGCGCATCAAGCGGACTACTACGATCAAGCGCACTTCAGCAACGATTTTAAGACGTTCACCGGGCACAGCCCCCATGACTACCTGCGGCTTCGCCGCCAATCCTACGCCGCGAACCCGGAACGCGACCGCCTCCTGCATGTCCTCTCAACTGATTGATTTTTTACAAGACAATCGTTGCCTATTGCATTACGATGTGAAAGTTGACCGCTTAACGTGTGGTCGAGCGTGAGCGCGGTCTAGATTTGAGCGCAGCTTTTCGCTGCACATCAAGCGAAGTGCAGGGCGGATAGTTGCTGCAAACTGGGCCAAAGGTGACTGCGCTTCGAAACACATGCAATACAAGCGCTCAAAGTAGACAGAGGAGAGATTGGCATGTCACGAGATAATCAGAACACGGTTACAGCGGATAAGATTTCGTTGTCACAGCTTCGCAGCGCTATCAAAGGCCAGGTCATAACCCAGGACGACGCCGGGTACGACGAAGCACGCGCCGTCTTTTACGGCGGAATCGACCGTCGACCGGCAGTTATCGTCCGAGCGGCGGATGCGACCGACGTTGCGCGAGTCGTGTCGCTTGCCCGTGACAGTGGGGCGGAACTTGCCATCCGCAGCGGCGGGCACAGCGTCGCCGGGTACAGCACGACCGAAGGCGGTATTCTGCTCGACCTCTCGTTGATGAAAGGGCTGGAGATTGATGTCGAAAACCGCACCGCGTGGGCTGAAGCCGGGCTGACGGCGGGCGAATACACCACTGCGGCGAGCGCCCATGGCCTTGCAACCGGCTTCGGCGATACCGGCTCGGTCGGCATTGGCGGCATTACGCTGGGCGGCGGAGTTGGTTATCTCGTCCGCAAGCACGGCCTGACCATCGACAGTCTGCTCGCCGCCGAGATCGTAACTGCTGATGGCGCGCTCCTATCCGTCGACGCCAATACCCATCCCGACCTTTTCTGGGCGATTCGCGGCGGCGGTGGCAACTTTGGCGTCGTGACGCGATTTCGCTTCCGACTCCATGATGTGGGTAGGGTTGTCGGTGGGATGCTGATCCTACCGGCGACACCCGACGTCATCACTGCGCTGGTTGCCGAAGCGGAAGCCGCGCCGGAAGAACTCTCGATGATCGCCAACATCATGACGGCGCCGCCGATGCGCTTCTTGCCTGCGGAAGTTCACGGCAAGATGATCACGATGGCAATGCTGGTCTACGCCGGGGATGTCGATGCCGGAGAGCGCGCCGTCGCACCGTTTCGCGCACTTGCCACACCGATTGCGGATATGGTTCGACCCATGCCCTATCCGGAGATCTACCCACCGGAGCCAGAGGACTATCACCCGGTTGCGGCTTCACGCACTATGTTCGTTGACGCTGTCGACCACGGCGCAGCGGAGCTAATTGTCAACTCGCTGCGGGCTTCAAACGCTCAGATCCCTGCGGCGCAGATTCGCGTGCTTGGCGGAGCGATGGCACGAGTACCCGTCGACGCCACAGCCTTTGCCCATCGCCAGCGGCGCATGATGGTGAACGTCGCCGCTATCTATACCCAGCCCGACGAGGCGGCGATCCACGAGGCCTGGGTGACCGACTTCGCGTCCGGGCTGCGCCAGGGTGACACTGGAGCATACGTTAATTTCCTCGGCGACGAGGGCGTGGCGCGGATACGAGAGGCGTATCCCGGGGCGACCTGGGATCGGCTGGCAGCGATCAAGGCGCGCTACGACCCAACCAACCTGTTCCGGCTCAACCAGAACATTCCGCCCGCCAACTGAGTGATTTTTTACAAGTCATGCCTACTCCAATAGTATACGATAGAAGGGAATGCACAATCTTTTATCGTAATGAGCGATTGAAAATGTCAGGAGATCATCATGCAAACACAGATAAACAACCCGGCGACGGTACTTGTGACGGGCGCAACCGGAACTTTAGGCCGCGAAGTGGTAAAACAGTTGCTTCAACACAGCCACCATGTCCGTGCTTTTACGCGGCAATCAAGCCCTACTGTTCCGCAGGGCGTAAACATATATCAGGGAGATATTCGCGCTAGAAGCGGGTTGGCTGAAGCGACAAAAGGCGTAGATACGATCATCCACTGTGCCTCATTCTTCGAGTCCGGCTATGAGACTGATATTCAAGGCACTCGCCATCTGATTGAGGCTGCAAAAGCAAATGGTTCGCCTCATCTGGTCTACATCTCGATTGTTGGGATTGATCGAAGCCCGTTTACCTATTTTCAGGCAAAACTGGAAGCCGAACGATTGGTTGAGCAATCTAACTTACCCTGGACGATCCTGCGGGCAACACAATTTCACGATTATGTGTTGAGTCTCATCACCTCCTGGACAGACGAGAATACATCCACCATCACGATTCCAGATGGCGTGCGTTTTCAATCTGTTGATGTCAGGGAAGTTGCCGATTCCCTGGTCAACCTGGCGGAACAGCCCGCCGCCGGACATGTCCCGGATTTAGGCGGGCCAGAGATTCTGATGCTCGAAGCGATGGTGGATACCTACCAGCTTATCTATCACAAACAAAATGCCGTGCGAACCGAAACGCTGCCAGGGGAATACTTTGATGCCTTCCGCTCGGACGTGAAGCTTGCCCCTGACCGCGCTGTCGGTCAGATCACCTGGGAAAGTTTCCTGCAAGAGCGTGCCATCGTCGAAACGGCTTCCTGACCTCCTCGCCCAGCGGAGTCACGCATGTGACGTTCAACCGTGCAGGTGTCTGATCTCAACCTTGTTGTCACAGCTGGAGATCGTTCGGGTGATCGATACGCCGGAGGCCACCCATATTCGCTATCGGGTCCGTCGTTGAGACGATACGTGGCGCTAAGCCTATTCAGATCAAACGCCTGTATGATCGCGACTACTGTGAGCAGGATTAAGCTGCAATTGCTTGGTACTTGCGAGTTCGGAATGCCATGAATAAACCGATTTTAATGGTTGTTGAACAAGATGAGCAAGCGCTGCTGTTTATTGGAGAGGAACTGCGCAAGCGTTATAGTGCGGATTACGAGGTCATCTGCGACCGCTCGGCAGAGGCGGCACTGTCGATGTTACAGGTGCTCGTGAACGAAGATCGGCAGGTCGCGCTGCTCTTCACCGATCAATCGTTGGCGGGGATGACCGGGGTCGAATTTTTGAATCGTGCGCATGACCTCCATCCTGACACGAAACGCATCTTGCTGGTCGGAGTACAGGAATGGGAATCCCCTGAACCAATTTTGCAGGCGATGACCTTTGGGTGGATAGATAGCTATCTGTGGAAGCCAACCGGTCCCTTCGACGAACGATTTCACAGCCAGATCACCGAACTTCTGGAAGCATGGCGGCATCTGAACTGGCCGCGGCCTGCTTACGTCAAGGTGATTGGCGAGCGTTGGTCAGCACGCACCCACGAAATCCGGGCACTGCTGGATAGTTACGATGCCCCCTCCCAGTTCTATGAGGCAGACTCAGAGGAAGGGCGTGCGCTCCTAGAAGAGGTGCAGCAGACCGAGGGTCCGTTCCCGGTGGTGATTGTGGACGCCGGGGAATATCACCAAATCCTCGTCAACCCATCCAATGAAGGATTTGGACGCCTCATGCAAGTCAGCCGTGATATACAGGGTGGGGACTATGATCTGGCAATCATCGGTGCTGGACCGGCAGGACTTTCTTCAGCAGTCTACGCGGCGTCCGAGGGGCTGCGAACGATGGTCGTCGAGCGTGGGGCGATAGGCGGACAGGCGGGCACAAGTACCCTCATTCGCAACTATCTTGGGTTTCCTCTTGGCATCAGCGGTTTTGAACTGGCGCGACGTGCTCAGGATCAAGCCTGGTTGTTTGGTGCGAAGTTCGCCACATTGCGCGAGGTGATAGAC
>JAIOHN010000506.1 GCA_019912985.1 Anaerolineae bacterium
GTCCATCACCCAGGGCGGAAAAAGTAGTTTCAAGGGGATCAACAGAATATGTCCTATCATTATCAGCTGGAAGGAAGTCCCCAGCACATCGCACACATCACATTTTCTGGACACTGGGAATGGGAGGAAATCATTGCCTGCCGCGAAGAGATTCGCGGACGAATGCATGAATTAGCTAATCCCCTGGACTTTATCATTGAATGGGAGAAGGAAGCCTGGGTCCCGCCCAGGCTCCCATACTACCTCCCGAAATTAATCAACATGTCGCATGAGGGTCTCGGTACTGTCGTTTGTGTATCCGAAACCGGCCTTTTTCGAGGCTTATTGACGCTCTACCGTCGCTACAACAGTGACTTCGGCTTTGACCTCATGATTGCCGACTCGCTGGAAGAGGCACAGTTGATCCTTGAGCACAAGCGAGATGCATGACTGAGCGCCAGCTATTAATTGCCACCGGCATCTTCCATCCAGAATCCGGTGGCCCTGCAACCTATCTCTACGAACTCCTGCCCCGCTTGCAAGCCCTCGCTTGGCAGATTCAGGTGCTGACCTACGGTCATGCCAGTTCGCATAATTATCCTTATCCCGTGCAGCGCATTCCACGGCGTGCCTTTCCCCGCCGCCAGCTCGATTATGCTCTGGCAGCGCGCCCACTTCTGCGTAACGCTGATCTCATCTATCAGCACACGCTGGCACTGCCCCTGGTCGGTGTTCACAGCCCCCGCATCATCAAAATCGTGGGCGATCAAGCCTGGGAACGGACTATTCGCCAGGGTTGGATTCCGCCCAGCGAGGACATTGACCTGTTCCAGACCAAATCCTACAGTGGATTTACCGCTATCCAGCAGGCGCTGCGGTCACGTGAGGTACGCCGCATGGATGGGGTCATCGTCCCCAGTCATTACCTCAAGCGGATGGTGGTCGGTTGGGGGGTGAATCCAGACAAGGTACAGGTGATCTATAACGCCATGCCACCAGAAACCGGCGAACTCGATGCAACCCAGGCTGAAGCCCGCGCGCGTCTCGCGCTCGATGCTGGACCGCTGCTGTTGACTGCCGCCCGGCTCAATCCCTGGAAGGGAGTCGATCATCTCCTTCAGGCATTGTCAGCCGTGCCGGATGTGCGCCTGCTGGTGGCCGGAGACGGACCCGAACGACCGCGTCTGGAAAGCCTGGCAGAGCAGCTTCAGCTGACTGCGCGCGTGACCTTCCTCGGCCATGTCCCGCGTGAGCAGTTGGCGCATTATCGAAAAGCAGCGGATTACTTCGTGCTGTATTCCGGCTACGAGGGCTTATCACATGCCATCCTCGAAAGCCTGAACAGCGGAACGCCGGTCATCGCCAGCGATAAGGGCGGCAACCCCGAAGTCATCACCCACGGCGTCAACGGCCTGCTGGTCCCCTACATCAATCGTGAAGCCCTGACCACCGCGCTGATCGAAGCATTCCAGCCCGGCAGGCGCGATCAACTGGCCGCGCAATCCGCACATGGGCTTGAACGCTTTGACTTTGAGACGATGGTGTCGCAGACGGCGGCGTATCTGGATGCGTTTGTGTAAGTCACACTCGCCAGCTATTTTCACTATCCGACTTGCTGCTGAAACATACGCCTACTGATAAAATTAGCCTCAATCATTGCTTACAGCAGGGGCAGGCAGCATGGACGCAGACAAAACTATTGCACTAAGAGATGGTCGCCAGATCGTTTTTGCAGAGTATGGCGACCCGAATGGCATTCCGATCATTGGTTTTCATGGAATGCCAGGTTCACGTGTGGTCATGAAGGTTTTTCACGAAGTTGCATCGCAATTGGGGATCAGAATCATTGCGCCGGAGCGTCCGGGTTTTGGTTTGACTTCGCCTAATCCATCCGGGACGCTGGCGAGTTATGCACAGGATGTGGCCGCACTTTGTGATACGCTGAACCTTGACCGATTCATTGTCATGGGTACATCTGGCGGCGGGCCTTACAGCCTGGCCTGTGCTTACTATTTGAAGGATCGTGTGACTGTGGCAGGTGTAGTCAGCGGCATCGGGCCACTTTACGTACCCGGAAGTCTGACTGGGATGATGCGCGTCAACCGTATTATGTTTACCCTGGGTCGGATTTCACCTGCGTTGGTGGGAAGCGTGCTGCCCCGTCTCATTCGCTCATCACTGCCCAGTATGGAAAAACATGTACAGCAGGGGACTTCATCATCAGACGCGATTGATGCCGCCACCTTCGCCATTATCGTGGATGACCAGCGCGAATCGATTCGCACTGGCGGTCACGGAATTGCCCTGGATATGAAAAATCTCTGGCGCAACTGGAATATCCCCTTTCAGGAAATTGAGACCAGGGTGCTTCTCTGGCATGGGGATCGTGATGACCTCGCCCCCACGATGTTAGCGCGCTATTTAGCAGAGCAGATGCCAAACTGTGAAGCCACTTTTTATTCAGGTGAAGATCATACAGGACCGCTTACGCACCACCAGGAAGAAATCCTCAATGCGCTCAAAGCAGCCCATCTTGCCGTGCCTCGGCCCGGTACGCTGCCCGTTTAGCCTCGCAACTGCTTCGGTCACCACATGGGCTTCCAGTCACTTATCCTGCCTCTATGGCGGCGGTGACTCCGCGCCGTCGCAGCACCAGCGAAGGCAGAGTCATCACAATCAGGGTGAGACCGCCGATGACATAGGGTATTTCGGGGTGAATGGCGAACAGACTCCCCGCCAGCGCACTGCCAACGATGATTCCCAGGCTGTTGACCGACTGATACACACCCAGCACACCGCCACGCAGCTCATCCTGAACGCTGTTGGCTGCCAATCCCTGGAGCGCAGGCAGTTGAATCCCGCTGCCGATTGCAAACACCAGCACGGAAAAAATTGCCAGGTAAGGGTTGGGCAGCAGTACCAGCGTAATCATCGAGATTCCACGCAGCGCCGTTCCCATAATCACCAGCACATATTCCCCCCATCGCTCCAGCACCCGCCGCAGGATGTACAACTGAGTCACCAACTGGCCGACGCCAAACATGCTCAACATCAGCCCGATTCGCAGGGCCGATTCCGAAGGGGAATATTCCTTAAACAGCACATCCTCACCGAACAGCGAAAAGGTCGATTGCAGCATCGAAAAGCTGAACTGCGCACCAAAGGTGATGAACAGAATCAGCATGAGCATCCCATTGCTGATGATGTCCCCGGCGCGGAACTTGGGGCTTTGCTTCGCCCGCACCACCTCACGCCGTTCGGGAGTCAGGGTTTCATCCAGCATCAGCCAGGTTAAAATCACTGTCACCAGCGCCGCCGCTGCCGCAAAATAGAATGAGACACGCGGCCCCAATGCGGAGGTAAAAATACCGCCCAGGGATGGCCCGAACACGAAACCAAGCCCAAACGCTGCCAGAATATAACCCAGCGCCTGCGTCCGCTGCTTTGGTGGGGTAATATCGGTGATATAGGCCTGTGCCACGATAATATTGCCCCCCGTGATTCCATCGAGGATGCGCGCCAGGAACAGCACTTCCACACTTTGCGCTGCGCCGATCATGACAAAAGCAATCACCGTGCCAATCTGGCTGATAATCAGCAGCGGGAGCCGCCCGTAAAGATCGGAAAGCCGACCCAGAAATGGCCCGGCAATGAATTGTGCCAGGAAAAAACTGCTAATTAACAGGGTCACAACATTGTCAGAAATGGAGAAGGCCCGGCGCGCGTAAATCGGTAAAATTGGTAAAATCATGGACGCGCCCAGCAATTGGACAAACACAATCAACAAAATAATCGCCAGTCGGCGATCAAGTCCCTTAAACATACATTGGGCTCCGGTGCTAAATGCTGTTTTTCTAGCATAATCCCAACCCGCCATAAAGAAAGAGTCCAATTGGTGGCTGCTTGCATTTCGAAATTCAATACGTTAGATTTAAGGACTGGATTACAACAAGTTAAACCAATTGGTTTCAATCCAGTATCATTACAAATTGCGGTTCCAGCTTCTTGTGACATTCCGCTGGCCCGGCGGCTCCAGGGCGTATAGAAAATCAAAAGGAGTAAAGTATGAAACGGATCAATAAGATTGTTCTGATTGGTCTATGCCTGGGTTTGTTGGCAATGTTGACCCTGCCAATCGCTGCCCAGGAATGGGTCGAGGGACCAGGTGCTGGTGAAGGCGGTATTGTCTATCTTGATATGGGCGATTCCGACCCGGCTACTTTTAATCCCCTGATTAGCAACGACGCCGCTTCTTCCGCTGTTTGGACCTACATGTATCCATCAATCTTCACCATCAACCCGTTCACCGGTCAGTCCGAGCCAAATCAACCTCAGGCCCTGGCGACCGGCTGGGAATATGATGAGAGCGGCACCGTGCTGACCATCCACCTGCGTGAGGATGCTTACTGGAGTGATGGCACACAGATCACCTCGGCAGACTATATGTGGGCAGTGGAAGCCACCCGCAGTGGCGAGACCTCTTCACCGCGCACGGGTGTCTTCGAGACACTGGCCGATGGCACCCCGGCAGGCGGCAAGATCGTGAACATCGAAGCCCCGGATGATTTCACCGTTCAGGTGACTTTCACCGAAGCCGACTGCGTGGCATTTGAGGATGTCAACGACATCACCCCCATTCCTTCACATATTTTTGAAGCACTTTATGGTGATGATTACGCCTCGATGGATGAGGACCCGCGTCACCTTCCAGAAGCGACTTTCGGCCCCTTCACCGATCTGGAGTTCGAACCGGCTGTCCGTGTTAGCCTCCTGGCCGACCAGACCTATCCCGATGCCTATCTGGGTTATGTCAGCCCCTCCGAGCAGGTGCAGCTGATTATCCCCAACCAGGACGTGCGTGTGGAGCGTTTCCGCGCGGGTGAGCTGGCGATGATCGCCATTCCTGGTAATTATCAGTCCGAATTCAAGGACAGCCCGGATTATCAGACATTTGAATTTACCCGTAATGGTTATGTGTTCGTCGCGCTGAACAACGCGGACCCCAACAACCCGCAGCCCGGTGTGGACGAGAATGGTGATCCCATTCCGCAAACCCCGCACCCGGTCCTTGGTGACAAGCTGGTTCGCCAGGCGATCACCCAGGCAGTGCCGGTACAGGATCTGATCGACGGCATCCTGGATGGCAACGCCATGCCGGTCGGAACAGCCACGATCCCCACCTCCTGGGCTTATACCCCGGACCTGCAATACGAATACAATCCCGATCACGCCCGTGAACTGCTGACCGAAGCTGGCTGGATTGATGATGACAACGACGAGAGCACCCCGCGCGTCTGCCAGGACTGCCTCTATGCCCGTGAAGTCGATCCGGAATTTGAAGGCTCCCCGCTGACTCTGCGCTTCCGCCAGCCAAGTGGCGACAGCCAGAACGCACTGTGGGCCGCCCTGTTCACCGACTCGCTGGCCGAAGTCGGCATCGAGCTGGATGCACAGGAAGTCGATTGGAGTTCGGTGTTCCTGCCGGAACTGGTTGGGCAAACCTTCGACATGATGGTATTGGCCTGGAGCTTCGGCCTGCCGGTTGATCCCGATATTCAGGGCTTCTTCGGCCCCGAGATCGACGTACCTGGCTCTGGCTTCAACATGACCTCCTACTACAATCCTGAGGTACTGGCGCTGAACGAAGAGGCACGCACGGTTCCTGGTTGCGATATCGACTCGCGTCGCGCACTCTACGAGCAGATTCAGACCATCCTGCACGAGGACAGCCCGTACTTCTTCCTCTATGTCAACAATTCCATGACCGCAGCACAGCCTGATCTGGTTAACTGGAATCCGACCGAGTTTTCACGCACTTACAGCATGGATGCCTGGGCACTACCAACTGAGTAAACAGGCTATCGAAGGTCATTGTTAATCTTTGCGAACATGGGGCGACCACACAGGTCGCCCCTGTTTGAACCTGGCCTTCACGGATAAAATGGGCGGTTCGGTTTTGACAGGATTGTAAGTCATGCTTAAGTACATTATTCGTCGTTTGTTGCAGTCGATTCCGACATTTTTTGGGATCACGCTGCTGTCTTATCTGATTATGGTTGCCGCCCCTGGCGACCCGGTTTCCCTGATGACCTTCAACCCCAGTATTTCGCCTGAAGTGCGCGCGCAAATGGCAGCCCGCCTGGGTACCAATGATCCATGGCCGGTACAGTATATCCGCTGGCTGATTGGTGATGACTGGATGCAGCTAGACACCAATGGCGATGGCACGCCGGATGAATGGGGCACCCGCAAAGGGATTCTAAGAGGGGATTTCGGCCAGTCCTTCCGCTACAAGGAGGACCCGGTCAAATTGATTACGGAGCGGCTTCCGGCCACAATTGAACTCAATATCGCGTCGCTGCTGGTCAGCCTGACGATCGGGTTAACGATTGGCGTGCTGGCGGCGGTCTGGCGTGGCGGCAAATTTGATGGGTCCACGCGCGTGCTGGCGGTGATTGGCGACGCGGTGCCTGAATTCTGGCTCAGCTTTATGGCGCTCATGATTTTCAGCGCGCCGCTGCTTGGCCTGCTGCCGATGGGTGGGCGCTGTGCGCCGACGCGCGGCGGCTGTCCGCCGTTATACGACCGACTGGAATATCTGATCCTGCCGGTGATGGTGGTCTCATTGGGCGGTATCGCTGGCTGGTCACGCTATATGCGCGCCTCGATGCTGGAAAATATCAACAGCGATTACATCCGCACCGCCAAATCCAAAGGTCTGAGCAATCGCGCGGTCTGGTTCCGTCACGGCCTGCGCAATGCCTTGATTCCGATGGCGACTTTCCTCGGCCCCACCTTCGTCGGGCTGATCGGCGGCTCGGTCATTATTGAGACGATCTTCACCTGGCCTGGGGTTGGGCGTCTGCTGGTGCAGTCCGTCACCAGCCAGGATTACCCGGTCATTATGGCCTCGGTGGTCATCGGTGCGATTCTGACGATTATCGGCTATCTCATTTCCGATATTTTGTATGCGGTGTTCGACCCGCGCATTCGCTTCTAAGGGGATTCAACATGAGCACACAAGCAAAAGCCATTCCCCAGTTGGAGCATGAAGAAACCTTGCGGACAAAGTCCTTACTGGACCGCGCGCTCTTTCGCCTCCGCCACGACCGCCTGACACTGATCGCCATCGGCGTCCTGATTTTTATGTCCATCCTGTCGCTGCTGGCCCCCATCATCAGCGAACAGGTGCTGCACGTGGATTACACCAAACCAGATTTGCGCAACAATTATGGCCCCATTGGAAT
>JAIOHN010000507.1 GCA_019912985.1 Anaerolineae bacterium
ATCAAGAGCATCATGATAGCTAGCACAGCAGATGAAAGACGACCATAAAAAGCCAGCAGCAGCGTAAACCCTAGCAGGAAGCCAGCCACCAACACGCCAATGCCAATCGTCGCTGGCAAGTCGCTCAACACAGCCAGCGTAAAACCACCACACAGCAGCGATGCAGCCATCCCCCCGGCGACCGCCAGTCGCTTCATACCCAAACGCTGCACACTTTCACCCTCGCGCAACCGATCCACGGTTTCAATCAGCGCTTGCAAACCATACCCTGCAAGCAGACAGGTTGCTAAGACCACGATGAACCACGCCCGCGAAGGCACACGAAACCAGAGCAGTGCGGGTAAAAGCTGTGTCAACGGCGGCCACAAGGGACCGTTAATCCCCAAAGCCCATAACCCTGCCAGCAAAATCACGATCCACCAGAAAGCCTGTTTGCGTAGCGCAGAAAACAGCGCAATCCCGGCCAACAGCAGCACCGGCAGTCCTAAATAAGTCAGTGTTTCGGGTGAACCGCTGTGTGGTGGCAGCAGCAATCCAACCAACTGCCCGAACTCCAACGATTGTGTACCGGCCTCAGCAGGGGTAAGTTCACCACGATTTAGATAGGGCTGCCATTCCAGAAGAGGAACTGTGACCGAGAGAGTCAGGATCACCACTATGATCACCACGAGCACAAAGCGAAAAATCACGGGCCAGCGTCCCCGACCTTCCCACAGCGCGTATAGTGTCGCCAATCCAAGCGCAAACAGGCCGAGCCGCACATCACTCAAAACGAGCAGCGCTGCGAACAACCCTGCCTGCAAGATTTTGCGCAGCGAAAGAGGATCATCTGTTGTTGACCGAACTATCCACATCAGCCACGGCCACCACGCCAGCGCATACAACACATCAACATGACCCGCACCGAGATGTCCGATTAATTTGGGGGCCAACGCGTAAGCCAACCCGCTGAACGCAGCGCTTGCCTCTGGCAAACCGAGCGACCGCGCCCACTTCCACATCCCCCACCCTGCCAAAAGCAGGTGCAGCAAAATCATCACATCAAGAAAAGTGGTTGGCTCAAAAATCAGCGCGAGAATTTGTAAAGGATACACAGACTTATTGAGTGGATTGGCGGCAAAGGGTTGGCCGCCCATGATCGTTTCCCGCCACACCGGAAACGCCCCCTGCTCCAACACGGACTGGCGTAAGTAGTAAGCAGCAGGCCAATGAGAAACCACTGCGTCGGAAAAGCGAGCATCCGGCAGAAACGGCAGCGCACCAAAGCGCATCCCCCCCACCAGTAACCCTGCTACCCCTAGGACAAGTGCCAGAATACTAAGGCGCATAAACGCGGACGTCACCGTTACGAGCGACCAGGGTTAGCGCATCAGTGCAGGTAGTCTCACCCAGACGCGCTTCCTCCGGGCCGAGTATCACATACTTGACATCCCACTCATTCAGCAGAGTCGAGCAGTCATCAGTGCTGCCATCATACCAGGCGTCTACCTGTTCCAATTTATCTTTAGCATCCAGTGTCTCAAAAGGATGACCGTATACCACCCTGGAGCCAACCCAGGCAGGCACCCAAAGGCTGACCAATGGCGAAGCCAACACGACATCATCCACGTTTGTATGACGTTCCAGCCAGTTAAAAACACCCACATATTCCCGTTCCAGGAACAATCCCTGAGAGTTCGCAGGGTTTTGCGTCAGGACAGGCAAAATAGGTGTATAGAGTACCAATAATGGAGAGAGTGAAATAATGGGAATTAACGCACCAAAGAGTCGATAACGCCAGCGGCGACTGGTCACATGCTGAAACCAGAAATCCTCTAACGAACGGGTCGCAAAATAAACGATGGGAATCATCATACCTACCGCAAAGCGTCGCTGGATATTGGTCGGTAAGTAGATGGCAATGAGCATTGCCACCAGCCAGATCAGCATAAAACGGTCGCCATCGGCTTCAAACCGCCGGATCGCTCGATAAATGCCGGGCAGTGCCATAATGAGCGGTACACCAAAACCAACCAGGAGCGCTATGATAGATGGTGCAGAAGTGACATTCTGGCTGTTCCACTCAGCCATCGCCGGGTTATAACTCACAATGGTCCAGTAGTAGACCACCAGTGGCAGAACCGGCAGAATCACCAACAGCAGCCAACGCACCTCACGCCATGTGATCTTGCGCTGCCGCAGTGATAGAAGCAGCACATACAGACTCAGCGCACCAATAAAGGGTACTAAGGCCTGGGGATACAGAAATCCAAGCGCCAGACTGAGCAACACCACCGACAGGCCGCCATTTTGAACAGTTGGCTGCTGATTGGCACCAGGGCGAAGCACAGTAATGATGCTGCTGGTGAGCAGCGCCAGGCACGCCAACGTCAATGGGAAGTGAACATTTACCAATGAACTAAAAAACGGGAAGGCTTCAGGAATCGAGAGATCAGGCGAGGTAACATTACCACCCGTCACAATCGTAAACAGCCAGCCAAACCCTGCCCCGATCGAAACCAAAATGAAGAAAATGCGCCTTGTCCGCAACCGCATCCAGATGGCCGCTGCCAGCTGATAAAGCGCCATATACATAAACAGGGTTGCTGTGATGCGGGCAACATGAAAAAGCACCACAATGGGCACACTGGTTAGGCCAGAAACGTGTCCCAGGATCACGTAGATCATCATCAACATCGCACCTGTGTGTGGCTCTGGTGTGTGTTGAAAAGACACCAACCACTCCCCTTCCGCACCCAGCATCATCTTACTGAGATAGGTAGCGCCATCACGATGATTGTGAAGCACACCCATAAACTGCCACCCCGACACCCCGTTGATCGTCATCAATACAAAGGGTGTAAAAGCAAGCAGTACCAGAATCGCCGCCGCCAGTGTAACCCAGCGCCATTCAGCGGGCGTGATGTGCGTGGTATAACCGGATTGCATTCATCCTATCCTTTACCGTAGATTTAGATCGCTTGCCTCATGATTCAAGCAAGGGGTATAATTTAAAGATATATCATCCACACGCCTTTTTGCGTTTACAATTTTAACTATATGGCACATTGTACAACGACTGGGAATACATGCTAATAGGGCTGCAATCTTCATGAGCCAAGTTGATGAACTATACGAATTACAAGAAATCGAACTCACGATCCTGAAAAATCGTAAACGCCTGGGCGAAATCAAGGCTGAGTTGGAGCAAAACGAAGCAGTGCAGCAGGCACGCGCGGGCGTTGAAACTGCACAAAAAACCCTCTCCCCGCTGCAAACTAAAGCCCGCAACCTAGACCTCGAAATCCAGTCCGCGCTCGAAAAAGCCAAAACCACTGAAGAAAATCTCTACAGCGGCAGTGTCAAAAACCCCAAAGAGCTTCAAGACATGCAGCAGGAGATTGTGTCGCTGAAGAAGCGCCATAGCGACCTGGAAACCCAACTTCTGGAAACGATGTTTGCGGTTGAGGAAGCGGAGGCCACGCTTGGAGAGTCGCAGACAGCACTTGATATGATCACCGCGCAATGGCAAACAGAGCATCAATCACTGCTGGAAGAGCAAAGCGAGTTAGAAAACCACACACGGCACCTGCTGGAATCACGCCGCAAAGTGATGGCTGATATTCCGGCTGACGCACTGAAGTTGTATGAATCCATGAAACCGCGCAAGCACAATATGCCTGTTGCCCGGATGGAGGGAAGTACATGCAGTGTTTGTGGCGTTTCACAGAATATGTCCACCGAGCGTGAAGTCCGTTCGGGCCGTAATATCACCTATTGCAACAACTGCGGTCGCATTCTGGTCGCCAGATAACCAGGGAGGCAATCTATGGGGTTTGATGTTCAGAATTTCGGCCTGGGCTTATTGGCAGGTTGGGCCAGTGCTTACGGTATTTATCGCGCGCGTAATCAGATTTCAGGTGTCTACCGTTCTGCGCGTGGACAGGCTGATAGCGCCCGCAGCTACGCGACCCGCAGCGCTGACAGCCGTTATCATCATGGCCTGATTGAATTCTGCGAACGCAATCATCTGGCAGGAGCCGTCATTCCGCTTTCAAAGGTGCTGATTGAGCCGCGATTTCTGCCTGCACCGAAACCAGCCGCGCCACCTGACGACGAGGTAGTGCATAGTGTCTATCACGTCATCCCCCAGATGCACGATCTGCCCCACCTGCATGCGCCCTATAACCTGGAAACACTCTCGATTGAAGATCTGGCTGCTGGCGAACATGCAGTCGCACTCCTTGGCTTACCCGGCAGTGGCCGCACCACAGCGTTGCTGTCGATCGCCCTGCACAGCCTCAACCAATTGAGCTTTCAAGAAGTTGAGGACAAAATTCAACGCCAGCTCGATGAAGAAGAGGCCGCTCTCAGCGAAAAAGAGCGAACGGCACGCGTTAAAGAACGCCAGCGCATTGAAGAGCGTGCGCGCGAACAACTTCGCGAAGAACATGGCATTACGTTTCAAGCACTTACAGGTCAAAAACGGCAGAAAGTGACGGCATTCCAGCAGCGTATGCCGGTTTATGTTCATCTTGCCAATGTCACCATTGACCCCGCCGAGTTTGGCGAGGAGATTGACCCGGCAGAGCCGCTCGTGCGCGCAGTCCAGAGCCAGCTTGGCCGCGTGACCGCCAGCACCCTGCCACGCCATCTGTACCAACGTCTTGGCGCAGGGCAGGCGCTTCTACTGATTGATGGTTATGATGATCTGCCACAGGCGGAACAGGAGCAAAAGGTCATCTGGCTGCGACAGCTCATGCGTGAGTATCCTGATAATTTCTACATCGTTGCCGGGCCAGCACGAGGTTATGGCGCACTGACCAGTCTTGGCCTCGCGCCAGTATTTATGCGCCCCTGGGACCGCCGCGACATTCAGGATAGTGTCGATCATTGGGCCGATGCCTGGCCGAAGATCGCCAGCACTGGACGCCGCGCCGCGCCACGGCCGGAACAATCTCAAATCGATCGTGCCTATGTAAACAATCACGCACTTAATCCTCTGGAAGTCACCTTGAAAACCTGGGCAACTCTGGCGGATGATACTGCCCTGCCCGGTTACGAGGGCTGGCTGCGATCATTCATCGCCCGGCGCTTGCCCGGCGAAGATGGTTTCGACAACTTGCTGCCCCAACTGATGGCGACAGCCGCCACACAGCTAGATACCGGTTTTATCACCGGCCATCCAGAGACTTCCGATACTGAACAAGCCTCCGATAAAAAAGAAGAGAGCGATCACAGCAAACTCCTGAATATGCTGGAGCGGGCGGATTTGCTTGTGGGCTATCGGGGCAATCGCTATCAGTTCAGACATCCATTCGTCGCAGCCTATCTCGCCAGCCTGACGTTAAAAGAGCCGGAAATCCTCCTCGAAAAAGCCAACCAACCTGCATGGGAACAGGCCGTGGCCTACGCCGCGATGCATAAATCCGTCGAACCTGTGATTCAGGAACGGCTGAGTAACACGGATGACATCCTCCAAAAGAATCTGATGGACACGGCGCGCTGGCTGGCTTATACCGGGACAGCCGCGTCATGGAGCGGCGCACTGCTCAAGCGACTGGGAAACATCCTGATCGCCCAGGATCAGTATCCGCTGACGCAGGAGCGCGCCGCAGCAGCTTTGATCGGCACACGCGATAGCAAAGTATTGTTCGTCTTCCGGCAGGCAGCACGCAGCGCAAACCCTTCAATCCGCGTGCTGGCGTGTTTGGGTATGGGTGCGGTTGGCGATCCAGCCGCGATCACCGATCTCGCCGCCTTGTTGGAGGATAGCAATACTGACGTGCAGATTGCCGCAGGCATGGCCCTGGGCGCGATTGGCACCGATGAAGCATTGGAACTGATGGTAATCTCGCTGACGCAGGGGGCCGAGCGCTTGCGTCAGGCCGTGGCCGAATCAATGGCGGTGGATTCCAACGAAGGCCATGCCATCCTCTATGATGCCATCACCCATGAGGACATGATGGTGCGCCGCGCAGCAGCATTCGGCCTGCGACGGTTGCGCACGAATTGGGCAGTACACGCGCTTTATCGCGCTTTCCTAGAAGATGACCAATGGTATGTGAGTTCCGCCGCACAACAGGCCTTCCAGGAAATCCAGATGGACGAGCGGCGTGGACCACATACCTACCCGACACTGGAAAATGTGCCGTGGTTGGTGAATTGGGCTGCCACACGTGGGGAAAGCGTTCCAGCAGGAGATGGCGCGAACCGGGTACTGGCAAGTGCGCTTCAGGAAGGGCCGCCGGAAATACGCACCCTTTCCGCGACGATGATCGGGCAGACGGGTCAACTCCCCCTGGCTAAACCGCTTTATAACTCGCTGCGGGATCGGCAGGAGGAGGTTCGCACCGCCGCACACCGGTCACTGGCAGAGATTGAGGCACAGCTCGGCAAGTCGATGCCAGCCGTTTAATCAATCTGGAAGCACTTCATCTGCCAGGTCGCAGGGGAGCAGTTGTTCCGAGTCGCTATGGAACAGGTACGTGTTATCGCCGGCTTCTAAGAGGATGCGATAACCAGGGATGTCAATAGTTGTGTAGGTCTGGTCTTCTAACGGGCAGCCCAGGCTGCTATCAGGCCAGGTATACGAGGTAATATCCACAATGCGGATGCGCTGTGTGGCGAGATCAAGCTGCCGCGCCAATTGACTCTGCGCCAACAACACAAGTTCCGCTGCCACCGGATCGCGTTCGATCAATAAGGCTTCATTGCGGCCTGTCACTGACTGTTCGTCATCACACTGCCGTACCGCCGTGTGCAGGTTGGTGTGATACTCATAGAAATCGCCTTCATAGGCCAGAGTCAGCCGAAAACCACCAATCGTCAGGTCATTCGTTGGCGTGGCACGCCCATCACCACATCCCAGATCAGCACTACTCCACACGGCTGAACCCAACCGCACCAGCTCAATCGCTGTTGGTTGAACTTCAAGCTGCGCAGCCAGGTCCGCGATAGAAAGCTCGACCACGCCCCGAGCATCCTCCGGAATCAGCACACCCGCACTGGCAGTTGTGGGCGTGACAATATCCCCCGGCGACAGAAGCGAGGGAGACGTCGCAGACGGCGGCATCGTCACAGGAACCGGTGTCGGCGTTTCGGTAACTGAAATTAAGGTAAGCGTGGGAACAGGTGAAGGTGTTACACCCGCACCACAAGAGGCCAGCGCGAACGCGACCAGTAGGAGGCTAATCTTCCGCCACACCACCCAATTTATTCTCAACATCATCGGTGGTGATACCTTCAACTGCAATCACCTTTTCCCGACCATTTATCCCGGCGACAATTTCAATTTTTGAGGTTTCGACAGAGAGCAGATTCGCCAGAAGGTCAATAAGTTCCTTATTGGCTGCGGGATCACCAGCAGGTGATGCCTTCAACCGAACCTTCAGCGCGCCATCTTCCTGGACTCCGACCATTTCCGTGTTCTCAGACCGGGTCACCACCCGAACGGTGAAGGCCGCCCCCCCTTTGGCATCTGTAATCTCAAAATTCCGTTTCTCTGACATATTGTCCTCTTTGCACAGTAATCCGAGGTACTTCGGACGCGAATCCTATCCCTTCATTGTACCCGGATTTTCTAAAGCACTGTGGCTAAAGAATTGTGAATTAAGATCACAGCGATCAGGCAATGATGCTGATGAGCTGCATCAGGACAAAAATGCCCAGAAAAACGACCAGCGGACTCCAGTCTACCATACCAGTCTGCGGCAGCATTTCACGAATAGGTTGCAGGACCGGCTCAGTGACATCGTACAGGAATTGAACAATGGGATTGCTGCGATCAATATCCGGGAAAAAGCTCAACAACACCCGTACCAGCAGAATCAACTGAAACAATCGCAGCACCAGAAAGATTACATTGAGTAGAACATCCATAAAATCTCACCTAACCTGTCGTTCGCCGAATATCGCACGACCTACACGAATAATCGTTGCACCTTCTTCAATTGCTACCGGATAATCATCCGTCATTCCCATACTGAGGTGCGAGAATGGGTACTCAAAAGATTCCGCTAAAGCATCGCGCAGCGCTGCCAGATTTGCAAACACAGGCCGCGCCTGTTCCATATCCTCGACAATGGGGGCCATCGTCATCAAGCCTCGTGGATGTACCCCTGGTAGCGCCAGCACCTGCTCAATCTCCTGCCACAGCGCCTGTCGAACGGCTTCGTTTTGCGACCAATCAGCAGCTTGAAAGCCACTTTTGGATTCCTCGCCCGACACATTGACTTCCAGCAACACATCCAGTGTTTGATCCTGTTCTACCAACAGTCGTGACAGCCGTTCCGCGAGCTTCAAGCTGTCGACCGAGTGAACCATCTGGAAAAGCGCCAGGACATCTTTCGCTTTCCGGCTTTGAATATGGCCGATCATGTGCCAGGTTAATGGGATACCAGCCTGCTCGTTCGCCTGCGGAATCTTCTCTTTTGCTTCTTCTACGCGATTCTCGCCAAAATGTTGCACACCAGCGGCAACTGCTTCCAATACTGCTTCGGCAGGATGGGTCTTGCTGACCGCGACCAGCTGCACCGCTGCCGGGTCACGCTGGACACGCGCGCAGGCTGTCGCAATAGTCTCACGAACCTGTTCAATGTTTTCTGCAATCGTCATGATAATGCAATCACTGCCCCAAAACGCCCCGTACGGCCCTTTTCCGCACGATGCGAGAAGAAATCAACATTCTGCGCGTAAGTACAAATCTCAGCCACTTCAATTTGATTCACACCCGCACGTTCCAGATCGAACCGGTTGGCAGCCCACAGGTCCAGATAGGCGGTACCATCTGCGGGGTCGCGCCGGACCAACCCGTCAGTCGTTCCGAAGTAGCTACGGACTGCATCAACCACTTCCTCACCGACCTGGTAATGTGCTGGGCCGATGCTCGGACCAATCCCGGCCTGGATGTTGGCGGGCTTACAACCGTATGATTCTACCATCATGCGCACCACATTCGCGCCCACGCCCTGTACAGTGCCACGCCAACCTGCGTGTGCCATACCGATCACACCCTGCACAGGATCGCAGAAAAGCAGCGGTGTGCAGTCTGCAAATCGCATCGACAGCGGCGCATCCAGGCGGTCGGTAACCATGCCATCTGCCAGCGCCAGCCAGCGCCGATTTCGTACGGGGTGGTTGGCAATCACGACATCCGCACTGTGAACCTGCCAGACAGAACAAGCCCGATCATCACGCACGCCAAGGGTCGCATACATCTTCTCATGATTGTGGCGTACTGCTTTCGGATCATCGCCAACATTACCCCCCAGATTCAGCGAAGCCCAGGGAGAATGACTCTCACCGCCGTGCCGGGTAAATATACCGTGTTTCAGTCTCGGCCACATCTCAAATTGGTAATAGATGAGAGCATTCTGTTCAATCCTTTTAATAACTCACCTCCTCTGTTAAAACAGGTCACTTACCGCAAACGATTTTCCCATATCCGTGCCATCCTGAACAGATCACCCCCATTCAACAGTTAACACAAAGCAAACGAAACATAAAGGAAGGCTTGCTTGCAGGCAGGTGTGTTTTAGTTGTATACTCCAAAAAAGTAGGTACTAGCAATGCTAATGAGTTTGGCATGTTGGTCAAACTCCCGTGTGTGAAGGAAAGGAGAGGGGCGCATCTGCAATATCCGATGCGAAGGTTTATGAATATTCGCGATGAGCGACGTAAACAACCCGAGATTTCTGTTTTAATTGTTGATGATCATCCACTTTTCCGTGAAGGATTGTATAAAGCCTTATCACTTGAAGATGACTTGTCGGTTGTTGGTCAGTGTGATGATGGTGAAGAAGCACTCCTTTCAGCACGTCGGTTACAGCCGGATGTGGTCGTGCTCGATGTAAACCTCCCTTCAATGAACGGG
>JAIOHN010000508.1 GCA_019912985.1 Anaerolineae bacterium
CGTGCTGACAAAGGCGGCTGTCTGGTCGTTAATGTTGCCTGGCACATCACCCACACCAGTGATATTGCTCATGCCAGAGCTGGTATCGCCAGGGTTCCAGGCGATATTGAACACAATTGACTTATCAGCGGCTTCCTGGCCGGTGATGTAATCCTCGTAGTTGTATACTGCCCGCACCGACCGGTCTGGCCGCCACACACTGTTAATGACGACTTTATCTTCGGGGACAGTCCCTTTGTACTGTGGTGTATGAGTATGAACATCGACAATCATGATTTAAGCTCCTTTTTCTGCAGCTAGCACCTGGTCAACAGCTTCCAGGCTGAAATCAATATCGGCTTCGGTATGAGCCAGGCTGATATGGTTGCGTTTGAGATTGACCGGCAGCTCGTAAACGCCGCGCTCGATCAGTTTGCGCCGCAGTGCGACGAAAAACGCGGTGTCGTTGCGCAGCAGATCGGTGTAATTCACGACAGGCCCCGACATGAAATAGGAAACAAACACCGAACCATAGCCGTTCACTACCGCCTCGATGTTGTGGCGTGCATAAATTTCCTTCAGCCCAGCGCGCATCCGGTCACCCAGGGCGAACAGGTGCTTATAACTGTCTGGACGTTCCAGGATGTCGATGGTCGCCAGTGAAGCGGCGACACTGGCCGGGTGTGCGTTGAATGTCCCGGCGAAGAATACATCGCCCCCTGGGCCACAGTGCATCATCAATTCCTCGCGCCCGCACAGCGCCGCCAGCGGATAACCATTGGCGATGGCTTTACCGAGGGTGGTCAAATCCGGTGTGATTCCGGCCACGCTTTGATAGCCGCCCAGCCCATGCCGGAAGCCCGTGATCACCTCGTCAAAAATCAAGACAATGCCGTAACGGGTGGTGAGATCACGTAGCGCCTGCAAAAACTCGGGGCGGGGCATGACGCAGCCGATATTATGCGGAATCGGCTCCAGGATAACCGCAGCCACCGAATCAGCATTTTCCTCAATCACAGTCGTGATCGCTTCCACATCGTTGAAAGGCACGACCAGCGTATCATCCACCACAGCGGGAGTCATGCCAGCGGAGAGCGGGTCTTTGTGGCCGATCTTCTCCGGTGTGCTGATGACGTTCATGAGGATGGCATCGTGCCAGCCGTGGTAGCAGCCCTGGAACTTGATGATCTTGCTCCGCCCGGTGACTGCCCGTGACAATCGCAGCGCGGCGTAAGTGGCCTCAGAGCCGGAATTGCTGAACAGGACTTTATCAGCGGAGGGGATGTGATGGACGATTTTTTCTGCCAGCGCCACTTCCTGTTCACTGGTTCCCACGCCCACAAGATCGACCTTGCTCATCGATTCGTAGACGAATTTGTTGACTTCCGGCTGGCAGTGTCCCAGCACAGGTGGACCGAAGGCGGCATGATAGTCGATGTAACGCTTGCCGTCGGCGTCGTAGATATAGGCACCCTCTGCGCGGGTGAATACCAGGTTCGGGTCCACGACACGGTTGGTGCTGCTCACACCACCTGGGATGAATTGCTTTGCCCGGTCGTAGATCGCTTGTGATTTTGTACTAACGCTGTTTGCCGTCATACTGGCCTCCAGTTTATTGACAACAAGTAGGAATTATGGTAAGACGTATGATGTCTGATGTCCGGCGACTATATCCAATCGCAAAAGCATTGTCAACCTCAGGGAGGTGCCAATGAAATGAGTATGTCCAAAATACCCTCCAATCCCATCATGAGTGAGCTGGTAAGCCGCTACGTGCAGCAGTACATCATTGAAGAATCGTTGCAGCCGGGGGACCAACTGCCTTCCGAGGCGCAAATGGTTGAAGAACTTGGTGTCGGACGCGGGTCGGTTCGTGAAGCCATCAAGATTTTGCAATCGCTGGGCATTGTCGAGATTCAACGCGGAAACGGGCTTTACCTGCGCGAATACAACTTTGACCCGCTGCTGGCGATCCTGGTCTACGGGATGCGCTACGAACCGCGCATGTTCAATGAGCTTGGTCAGATTCGGATCTGGATCGAATCCTCGATCATGGATGAAGTGGTCGCCAAAATCACACCGGATGATCTGGCCGAACTGGAACAGATCATGGCAGATTGGGAAGCCGAAATTCGCGCTCAGCGCCCGCCGCAGGCCAGTGATGAAGCCTTCCACGCGGTGCTTTATCGCCAGGTCAATAACCAGACGTTGAACAAGCTGCTTCAGGCGTTCTGGCTGGCATTTGCTGAGCTGGCTGACCCTGACGCGCCCTTTAACGAGCGCGAACAGCGGATTCACCTGCGTGATCACCAGGCCATCCTCGACGCGATTAAAGCCGGGGATGTGGCGCTGGCACGCCAATGCCTGCTGAACAATTACGCTTACGGACAGCAATCGAAAGGACACGATGCGTGAAAACCTATGCTGAATATCGGGAAGAATTTGCAGAAAACGGCTTCATCCATATTCCGCAGTTTTTGACCGAAGCCGAAGTGCGTGATGTCGAGGATCGTATCGACGCCTATCTGCGTGATATTGCCCCCACGCGCCCGCGCACAGAAATCATGTATGACGATTACGAGCGTCCGGAAACCCTGAAGCGCATTTCCAATCTCAGCCTTGATCCATTTTTCGCGGGCCTCGCCACCAGCCCCAAGTGGATTGATCTGGCGAGTACACTGCTGGCTGAGGCGGTGAAAGAACCCAAGAACATGCAGTATTTCAACAAGCCGCCGGAAGGCAGCGAAACCCCGCCGCATCAGGATGGCTATTATTTCTGCCTGGTGCCGAACGAAGCGCTGACGCTGTGGCTGCCGCTGGATGATGTCGATGTCGAAAATGGCGCGATGCGCTATGTGACAGGCTCGCATAAGCGTGGGGTGCTGCCGCACAATGCCACCCAGATGATCGGCTTCTCGCAGCAGTTGGACACAGATAACCCTGATGCGGGCGGTGAGGAAGTCACGTGTGTCGTCAAGCGTGGAGATTTGCTGGTCCATCACTCACTGACCATCCATGCGGCCTATGCCAACACCAGCGACCGCCAGCGGCGGGTGCTCGGCCAGGTTTACTTCTCGCAGAAGGCAGAGGTTGACCCAGAGATGAAACGGAAATATGATGCAGCGCTTGAAGCGCAGCGCAAAGCTGCGGGTATTATTTAACCCACTGGAAAGGGTATCACCGTGCATATCGATCAACTGGAGACACCGGTCGCAATTGTCGATCTTGATCGGCTTGAGGCCAACATCGCCCGTTTTCAGGCCTACCTGGACGAACATGGTATAGCGAACCGGCCACATATCAAGACCCACAAAATCCCCGCCATTGCGCATATGCAGGTGGACGGTGGGGCGGTGGGGATCACCTGCCAGAAACTTGGTGAAGCCGAGATTATGGCAGATGCGGGCATCACCGATATTTTCTTGCCCTACAACCTGCTCGGCGCTTCCAAGCTGGAGCGGTTGGTGGCGTTGACTCGCCGTGTCAACATGAGCGTGACCGCTGACTCCGAGGTGGTAGTGCAGGGTCTGTCGCAGGCTATGGCCCAGGCTGGGTTGGAACTGCCGGTGCTGGTGGAATGTGATACCGGTGGCGGGCGCTGCGGCGTGCAGTCGCCAGAAGAAGCGGCGGCGCTGGCGAAATTGATTGATCGCCTGCCGGGGCTGCATTTCGGCGGTTTTATGACCTATCCCAACAGCCCGCAGCTTGATCCCTTTATCCAGGAGGCTAAAAAGCTGCTGGATGGGTTGCCAGTCGAGCGGGTCAGCGGCGGCAGTACGCCGTTCATGTGGCAGGCACATACGCACAAGGAATTGACCGAGCATCGCGCGGGCATGTATATCTATGGCGATCGCTATACGCTGAAGTCGGGCGCGTTGCAGCTCGATGACGTGGCGATGCATGTCATTGCCACGGTGGTTAGCCGCCCAACTGCCACACGGGGCATTCTGGATTCCGGCAGCAAAACACTGTCGTCTGATCTGCTTGGCCTGGATGGACATGGTTATATCCTTGAATATCCTCAAGCGAAGATCGTCGGGCTTTCGGAAGAGCATGGCAACGTTGATTTCTCGGCCTGTGACAGCGCGCCAGCCATCGGTGAGCGCGTAACGATCATCCCGAATCACTGCTGTGTCGTCACCAACTTGTTCAATGAGATCGTCGGCGTGCGCAACAACACAGTAGAGCTGACCTGGCCGGTGGCCTGTCGCGGCGCGCTGCAATAGCTAATCAATAATCGTATTGGGGTCCAGCGCATCGCGCAGGGCGTCGCCAATGAAGTTAATGCTCAGTACCGTGAGCGTAATCGCCAGACCAGCGGGCATCCACAGCCACCAGCGTTGTTCAAGGTTCAACATGGAACTGGCCTCGCCGACCATGTTGCCCCAACTGGGTGTGGGTGCCTGCACCCCCAGGCCGAGATAACTCAGGCTGGTTTCCACTAGGATCATGCTGGAGAACGAAAACGCGACGATGATGGTCAGGTAGGGGACGACATTCGGCAGCACATGATTGGTGATGATAAAGGAACTGCCACCGCCCAGGCTGCGTGAGGCCAGTACATAATCCATCTCACGCACCTGAAGCACCTGCCCACGCACAAACCGGCACAGGCCCGACCAGCCGAAAAGCCCCAGGATAATCATCGTGTTATAGATATTCGCGCCGTAGACAGCCACAAAGCTCAAAATAATGATGAGCGCGGGCATAGCGGCGACGACCTCAACCAATCGCTGGATGATGATGTCAACCATCCCGCCGTAATAACCAGAAACTGCCCCCAGCGTAACGCCAATCACAAAACTGATGCTGACCGCGACCACACTGACCATCATTGAGGTCTGGCCGCCATAGAGCAGGCGGGCAAAAACATCTCGCCCAACCGCATCAGTGCCGAGGGTGTAATCAGCACTGGGGGGTAGGTTGCGGTTACGTGGGTCCAGCTTACTGAAGCCCTCTGGTTTAATCACCGGAGCCAACAGGGCGCTGGCGACGACCACCACCAGAATGAACATGCTGATAATGCCCAGCCGATGCCGCCGGAAACGCCGCCAGGTCATGGCGGTCAGCGACTGCGGCCTGCGTTTGGGTTCGGCACGGATTTGTATTACTTCTGCCTTGGTTGCCATGATGTTTAATCCAACCGAATACGAGGATCAACCAGAGTGTAGGCGACATCGGTGATGAGGATAGCGATCAGCGTAATGAGCGAACTCATGATGATCAGCCCCATCAACACCGGATAATCTCGCCCGAAAGTCGCCCGCAGCGAGGCCTGACCCATCCCCGGCCAATCGAAAATCTGCTCAACAATCACCGACCCGCTGATGAGCAGCGGCAGCCGTGAACCGAGTGTCGTCAGCACCGGAATCAGCGTGTTGCGGAACGCGTGCCGCATCATCACGGTGCGCGGGCGCAGCCCTTTTGCATGGCCGGTGGTGATGTACGGCTGGTGGATGACCTCCAGCATGGCTGTGCGTGTGTAGCGCATGAGGCCGGGCGCACCGCCTAATGCCAGTACCATCGTTGGCAGAATCATATAGCGCAAATGATCTTGAAAGGTTGGCTCGATGCCGACCGTCTGATAACCCGCCGCGGGCAGCCAACCCAACTTGATCGCGAAGATGAAAATGGCGAGTAACGCCAGGAAAAATCCCGGCATGCTGATGTAGAAGAACGAGACAAACGAGGCAATGTAATCGAACCAGCTGTACTGGAAGACGGCCTGCAAAATGCCGATGCTCAATCCGATAATGGTACTCAGCAGCAAAGCGACCAGATTGATTTGTAGGGTGGGCCACAGTGCTCGACCAATCACGTCGCTCACCGGCTCCGGGTTGATAAAGCTGTTGCCGAAGTCGCCACGCAGTACGTTACTCAGCCAGCGGACATATTGCACGGTCCAGGGGTCGTTCAGGCCGAGTCGCTCCTTAGCGGCCTCGATCATCTCTTCGGTCACGCGTGCCTGGCCGACACCCCCACCAGCTTCCTGCATCAAAAGTGGATTAAGCATAATACTCACTGGATCGCCAGGCGCATTGAGATAAAGCGAAAAGTTCAACAGTGAAATGCCCAGCAGTACCGGAACCATCAAGAGCAGGCGCCGAATGATGTATTTCGTCATAACTACATGACCTCATCACTCATGAAAAGGAAGGGATGGCGGCGTGAGATATACATCTCACGCCGCCGACTATCTTAGGATTCGATGTACCACTCTGGCAAATTCCAGGTGATGTTATCCAGCCCGGCGGACGGCACAAAGCCTTGCAGCCGAACATTCTTCTGGAAGGTAACCGGGAATTTGTAGAGGAAGATCCAGGGGAGGTCCTGATTCAAGATCAGGGACATTTCCTGGTAAATCGGGGCGCGTTCTTCGATGGTGCTGTAGGTCACGCCTTCAGCCGCCAGTTCATCCACGCGCTCGTTGCAGTAGCCATCCCAGGCACCCCAGGTGCTGTTGCATGTGAAGTAACCAGCAGCCACCGAGGGGTCGGCAGCCAGCGAGCCACCGCCGATACCGCCAAGCTCGTAATCACCGGAGTTGTAGATGTCGAGAATGCTGCCACCAGCAGTGGAGACCAGTTCAACCTGAACGCCGATTTCACTCAGCGCGCCCTGCACATACAACGCCAGCAGGTCGTTATCCGGGTCGCCGCTGAGGAAGCGGATGACATTATTGTCGAAATCCCAACCCGCCTCTTCGAACAGTGAACGGGCTTTATCGGGATCATAATCGTAACCTTCCAGGTCGGGGCTGACCGCCCAGTCTGGACCGTAGATGCCAGAGTCAATTTCAGTTGTGTTGCCCTCAGTCTGGAAGTCGATAATCACATCCTGATCCAGCGCATAGGCAATACCCTGGCGCACACGCAAATCTTGCATCATTTCCTGACGCTGGTTGACGTGCAAGCCCTGGACACCGACGCCCGGCACGATAATGGATTCGATCTCTGGGTTATCCGCAAAGCGTTCGCTCTGGGTCGGGTTACCGTATACATGCAGATCTTCTTCGCCTGTTTCCAGCCGATTCATTGAGGCTTCCTGATCGCTCTGGAAGAAGATAATTTTGTCAAACTGAGGTGTAACCGGCCACCAGCCGTCTTTCCAGACATCGAATTCCAGATATTCATCAACCACGTACTGGTTGAAAATCAGCGGCCCCGATGAAACATTAGGATTGTCCATGAACGGATGGCTTTCCAAATCTTCGATCGCCACATCGCCGAGGATGTGCTCTGGCATCACATAGATATAAGTGATGCGTGGGAAGACACCATTGGGTTGTTCGAGATTAAAGACAACCGTGTGATCATCCGGCGTTTCAATCCCCTCAATACCATCCGCTTCGCCGCTGGCATAAGCATCGTAGCCTACAATGCCGGCGTCCGCGATGGATGTGCCGAGGCCAAAGGTTGCGCCAATATCCTGAATAGCTGGATTAGAGAACAGCTCATAAGAGAACTTTACGTCGGCGGAGGTCAATGGCTCACCATCCGTCCACACAGCATCTTCTGGCAGGGTATAGGTATACACTGTGGAATCTTCGTTGACCTGCATATCTGTCGCCAGGTGCAGAATCATCTCGTTGCTTTCGTTATAAAACATAAGGCCAGGGAACAGCCAGGGGAAGGTGTGCCATTGTGACCCGGTACCGATCCACCATAACGGATTGTAGTGCGTTCCCTTACCGGTTGAGGTGTTCATGCGGATGATCACTGGCTCGTCGTCCTGGGCCAGTGCCGACATTGGAATTAGCAGTATGCTAATCACAATGAATAAGCTAAGAAAACGGCTTATCTTCTTCATGCTGCCTCCTACTTCATCTATCGTTAGCGAATTACGCAGGGGTAGAACGCCCCACAAAACGTTCATGAGGTAGAATGGTACTATAAGTATACCAGTCGTGCAAATTTTGCTCCTAAACATCCACTTGCCAACGGACAACGCCCATATGGTAGCGCTGATGTTGGGGGATTCCAGCAGCATAATAAGCCGTGACAATCGTTCCATCGGCTGTCTGTACGCTGGCGGGATAGCCGCAGTCCACGCGCTCACTGCCCAGGTTCACCAGCAGTCGTGGGGCGCTCCAGGTCAGTCCCTCATCACTGCTCAGGCGGGCGGCCACTCCAAATAAGCCCGGATTGCGCAGGCCGTAGACCATCAGCACGCGCCCATCCGCCAGTTGAATCATCTGCGCCGGAATCTGCATCGCCAGCGAGACCACGCCGCTGTTGGTCCAGGTGAATCCGGCATCATCACTGTAGAACATATCCAGGCGCTGATCGCCCCAGGTGCGTGCCGCGGCCAGCAGTCGGCCACTGCTCAGTGCCAGCAGCGCCGTTTCGTTGTAGATCGTGGGAGCGATGACCGCGCGGTGCTGCCAGCTCTGACCGCCATCAGCACTGTGATACAAGTGCGACGACATATTGTCCTGATTATCTTCATCACGGCCATAGAGCGAGACACCCAGCGTACCGTCTGCCAGGGGAATGACATCACCAAAAGCCGTTGGGATGCGGGTAAGGCCATCCGGGTAGGTGATCGTGCCGCTGCGATCCCAGGTGCGCCCGCCATCGGTGGAGCGGCAGACCCAGGCGGGCAGGTGGGCGGAATCGGCAAAATACACCTTGGGTTCCTGCGTGGTCGGTGGGCGGTTGGTCCAACCGGAAGCCAGGACCACGAGCGTACCATCCTGCGCCACTCCTGCCGCCACGTTCATGCGGTTGGTGGTGGGTTCGTGTGGGGCAGGGGTGCCGCGCTTTTGCCAGGATTGACCATCATCCTCGCTGGCCCAACATTCGACATCGCCTTCCCAGCCGCCGTGAGTCGGCTGGTTGAAGATGGTGGCGATGATCGACCCATCCGGCATGAGGGTCAGGTTGGGCCAGGCACAGACGTTGTCGATTGCGAGATAGTGCTCCATTAAATGTTCTCCTTATTCAGAAATGTCTCAAAACGTTGGCGACAGGCATCGTATTCGGCTTCGCTGAAGCCCTGGTAAGGCGATAGCAGCCGCAGCGGCATCTCCTCAAAGCCGGAGAGTCGCAGCAGCAGCTTGTCATAGGCACCGTCGATGCGCCGCTGTGCCAACAGCGGCCCCAGTACTGTGCGGGTGAACAGCCGCAGTTCATGTTGCAGCTCAAACAGGCGGGCCACGTCGCGCTGCTGACCAGCAGCAAACAACGCCTTCATTTTGTCCGGCTGCGCGTGACTGATCGACGGCAGCAGCGAGCATTCGCCCAGCAATGCCCCGTGAGCGAAGTTCATCTCCCCCAGGAAATGCTGAAGTTCCGGCGTCTGCTGGATAAGGTCGATCAAGCCGCCAGCGTCGATGCCGGTGTTCTTGGTGGCGACCAGGTTCGGCATCTGCTCCACCAGCCGTACGTAATCCGCTGCGTTCAGTGTGCGATAGGCGGTCAGCAGGTTGTAATGTAGAAACGAGCAGTCGGGGAAGGTGCCGCACACATCCTGAAAATAAGTCAGCAGCTCCGCATCATTCAATCCGCGCCAGGCAGGAAGCGAAATCTGAAAAGTGCGGAAGCCCGCGTCATAAGCGATCTGCAATCGTTCGATCACCGTCGCCGTTGAGAAACCCATGACACCCACCTGAGCTTCAATCCCGGCGGTCTGGGTTTCCTCGCGGAAAACAGTCACGATCTCGCGAAAGTGAGGCGTATCCACGGCATAGCCTTCGCCTGCCGTGCCGAAGATGTAAAGATGGTCAAAACCCTGCCCGTGCAGGTAGCGGATTTCGCGGCGAAAAACCTCCTCAATGAGTTGTTCATGTTCGTCCCAGGGGATGACGCAGGTTGCTAGAATCGTCTGTGGATAACGAGGCATCAGCGGTGGTCCTATCATGTTGGGCTTTGGTAGGTATAATGGTACTATAACCGTACCAGTCAGGCAAAAAGTCAGGATAAATAATGGTCGATACGAAGCAAGTAAATCAGGCAGTTGAAGCAGAACATGGCATTGTTTATGCACTACCGAATGATTTCTTTGGCTATTTTGGTTGGCCGACCGTCGCCCGCATGCCGGATGGCCGGTTGGTCGTAGCGGCCTCAGGTCTTCGCAATGGGCATATCTGCCCCTTCGGGCGTAATACCATCTGCTGGAGTTATGACGATGGCAAAACCTGGACCAGCCCGCGCGTAGTCAATGACAGCCCACTGGATGATCGTGATTCAGGCATTATCTCGCTTGGCGGCGACAAGCTGCTGATCTCGTGGTTTACCACCGACAGCCGCCAGTCACTGGCGAAGCGTTATGGCGATCTGGAAGATCCCATTCAGCGCGCCCGCTGGAACGAGATGCTGGCGCAGATGACCGATACGGCTGCCGAAAAATATGCGGGATCAGCCGTGCGCCTCAGCGACGATGGGGGCGAGACCTGGGGGGAGCGCATCGCCGTGCCGATCAATGCCAATCACGGCCCCATCCAATTGAAGTCCGGCAGACTGCTGTACTTCGGCAGGCGCTTTGTCTCGGAAGACCAATGGCCGGAGGGTTATAGCGCCCTTGTCTCGATGTCGAGTGACGATGGCGGCCACACCTGGGATATGGGCGGCTCGGTTCCGCTTTATCCTGGCACAGACGACCTGAACCACCATGAACCGCATGTGGCTGAGCTGCCCGATGGCAAGTTAGTCGCGCACATCCGCCTGCAGAACATGGCGGGCGCGCCCAACAAACTCGAAGATCTGGGCCTGACACATTTCTCGATTATGCAGTCTGAATCCACGGATGGGGGAAAGACCTGGACGCAGGAGGAGCCACTCGGTTTTCATGGCTCACCGCCGCATTTGATGCTTCATTCGTCTGGTGCGTTAGTCTGCGTCTATGGCTATCGCCTGGAACCCTATGGGCAGCGCGCCGCGATCAGCTACGATGGCGGTCAGACCTGGGCCTACGATTACATCCTGCGCGATGACGGCCCCGACCACGACCTGGGCTACCCCTCCAGCGTAGAACTGGCAGATGGCAGTATCTTGACTGTGTATTATCAGAAACCCTACTCTACAGACGATCAGTGCGGGCTGCTCTGGACCCGATGGCATTTGCCCGAACACTGAGACACTGCTTTACTCCTTTTCATAGAACGTCCCTGTGTATAGATCACCAGGGACGTTTTACTTTTGGGTGATGCGACGCTCAATCAGGATTGGTGATGGACGTAATCCGCCAACTGCTGTAATTCCTGCCGGTAAAGTCGACGGCTGATTGGGGGTTGAGTCAGCTGTTCGAGGAAGCCTTTCACACCGGGGCTTGCCGGTGCCTCTGAGTAAATTGTGACACGGGTCTGCTTGCCATCATTGAGCGGATCGAGTGTGAAGCGTGAAAATTGGCCGGTTTCGATGTCCGTCTCCAGAATGACGCGGCCCGGTTCTGGCTCAGTCACGTGTTGATGATAGTGGAATTCCTGACCGAAAAGGCTGACGTAAAAGCGAATCACAGTCCCGGCTCCCTGGCCGCCTTGCTCGATCGTGAGATCAGAAAAATAAGGCTTGGGGAGGATGGCCGGATGACCGACACGATAATCCGAAATCACGGCATAGATTGCTTCCGGTGGTGCGTCGATCACCATCGAAACTTCGACACGGATCTTGCTCATGCTGCACCCCTCATTGAATCATAAGATTCATGTACCTGTCAGTATGTGCATTTTATCACAAAAGAAATATTGATACCTGACGCTCACTCGCCAAGAGGTTGACAGGATAACGGAAACATGTTTGGGTAGACGCATCACAGATCCATTACAATCCTATAATGTGGCTCATGTTGTAAACCTCAGAAATTCCGTGAAGTGGATTATCTTAAGAAGGGTAAGCTGAAACATGAATGAATTTTGGGAAGATGCGTTCCAGGAAAAGAAACGGATGTGGGGGGAAGAACCAACCACTGCGGCGATCGAGGCCGCTGAGCTTTTTGAGCAGCAGGGCTTTAAGAAGATATTGATTCCCGGATTTGGTTATGGAAGGAATGCGAGGCCGTTCTATGAGAAGGGACTTGCAGTCACCGGGATTGAAATCTCTGGTACCGCTATCAAGCTGGCCCATGAACTATTGGGCCGGGAAATTCAAGTGTTCCATGGGCCTGTCGATAACATGCCATTTGATCAGGAGATTTACGACGGGATTTTTTGCCACGCATTGATCCACCTACTCGATTCAACCCAAAGAGAGAAACTGCTGCGAGGCTGTGACCGGCAGCTCCGGTATGGCGGTATGATGTTCTTCACAGCAATCACGAAGGACGCAAGTACCTATGGTGTTGGTGAGAAACTCGGTACGGATCGTTATCGAACAAAGGATGGCGTAGATCTCTATTTTTACGACGAGGACTCTATCAAGGAAGAATTTGGCAGGTTTGGCTTGATTGAGGCAACAAAAATCGAAGAGGGTGGTAATGGAAAATCAGTAACAAGATTTTGGAAGGTTGTCTGCAAAAAGATAGTCCCATGAGAGCAGCAAAACCCCACCTGACGCTCATTCGGCACCGCCTGCCCCAAAACGTACTTTAGGCGTCCGGCGTCGATTCTGCTAGACTATGCGGGTCAGAAAATAAACGGTTAAAACGGAAAGGGAGACGATGGGCGAGTATACCGAGGAACAACTGGATAAACTGGCAGATGTCACTGAAGCGGTGCTGGTGGGGGCGGTGCTGAGTGATATTTCCGGGCCAATCGCCACAGTCAAGGAATTTATGGCCGGGAGCAATGTCATCAGCGAAGCGCGCCAGCATTATCCCAACAATAAGTTGATCCAGCGCGTGCCGGAGCAAATCGCGGAGATCAACATTGACCAGGGCAACGAAGAAGAGTTGGCCCAGTTCCGTTCGCAGATCGCACGCACCATTGATGAAGGGCTGGCGCTGATATGGGATGATGCGGAAGGGCGGGAGTACGCGGCCTTTCTGGTGGCCGTGGCTGAAGGCGTGATTGAATCTGCTGGCCTGGGGTTGTTTGGTGGTGGTGAAAAGGTGAGTAGGGGCGAGGCGCAGTTCCTGCAAGTATTGAAAGAACGCCTTGGAATGGCCTAGTCCTGCCCGTGCTGGACTTATTGCGTGTCGCTGCTGCTGCGTTACGATTAACGCGCTTTTTATGAACGCCAGAGGTGAGTTGATGAGTGAATTGCGATGGGAAAGCTGGACGATGCCCGCTGCCGATCTTGGCCCGGAAAGTCCATTGCCAGCATTTCAGCTTGAAAGGGATGTTCACGCGGCGGCGGACAACCCGGATTTACCTGCTGACATGCGCCACAACATCGGCTATGGGCGCTTACCCAACACGCTGCCATACACCACGCAAAACGGTTACAACCGGTCTCGCAACCCACGCGATTTTCAGATCGCTGTTCTTGAAAATGACATCCTGAAGGCCACCTTCCTGCTCGAAAGGGGCGGGCGGTTGTGGTCACTGCTGCATAAGCCCACCGGGCGTGAACTGCTCAGTGTGAATCCGGTGTTTCAACCGGCTAATCTCGCCATTCGCAATGCCTGGTTCAGCGGTGGGGTGGAATGGAACATTGGTACCATCGGCCACACGCCCCTGACCTGTGAGCCGTTGTTTGCGGCACGTCTGGAAATACCCGATGGTACGCCAGTGCTGCGCCTGTACGAATGGGAGCGCATTCGCGGGGTGCCTTATCAGCTGGATGCTTATCTGCCGGATGGCTCACCCGTACTTTTCGTGCATGTGCGCATCACCAATCCGCATGATCAGACGATACCCATGTACTGGTGGTCGAATATCGCCGTGCCGGAAAGCGAGGATACACGCGTGCTGGTCCCGGCGGAGAAAGCCTACCAGTTTAATTA
>JAIOHN010000055.1 GCA_019912985.1 Anaerolineae bacterium
GAACATGCTGCCCCAGTTATTCGGCGGCCCGCCATTTGGAGCAGGGTCGCGCCAGATGTACCAGCTGCGTTTGGGGTTATCCTGGCTGCTGCGTGACTCTTTGAACCACGCATGTTCATCTGAGGTGTGATTCGGCACGTAGTCGATAATGATTTTGATACCACGAGCATGGGCTTCAGTGACAAGGCGGTCAAAGGTCGCCAAATCACCGAAAATCGGATCAACATCGGTGTAGTCTGAAATGTCATAGCCAAAGTCAGCCATCGGGGAAGGATAAAACGGGCTGATCCAGATCGCATCAATGCCGAGTGTGTGTGCCAGATAATCCAATTTGTCGATGATGCCCTGCAAATCGCCTATACCATCGCCATTGGAATCATTAAAGCTGCGCGGGTAAATCTGGTAGACGACGCCCCGTCGCCACCAGCCCCATTCCTGTAAAGTCATGTTCACTCCTTACCTATGTTTCCTGCGTTCGCAGAAATCAATCTTTAGGGAGTGTACTAAAAAGGGCGGTGTTCCGCCCCTTTACTTTGTCACTATTGGTTGAAAATCGGGTTCATGATGTCGTCAATAAGCGGGGTGCCTGCGAAATTGCACGTGGGCGCTTCGGGGATGTAACCTTCGCGGACCTCGGTCATCGGTTCATCGGGATTGTAGTAGTTATAGATCGCGCGTGATACCTCCGCGATGACTGGCAGCGATTCCTGAAAGTTTAACCAGTCTGGTTGGTGCAGCATCATGACGACGACATAATTACCGCCGGGTGTGAAAAACACAGCGGCATTGCCATGCGTATCATTAATCCAGCCGTGTTTATGCGCGACACGGGTATCAGCTGGAACCCCTGCTTTTAGCAGCGCATCCACGGTGTTGTTGCTCATCACGTGCAGCATTTGCCGGCATTCACGCGCGTCATATTGACCATCAAAGTTTTCGATCAGCGGACCGCTCTGGTTATAGGCGCACTGGTAAATATCGGCCAGCAGCCAGCCCATATCATCGACCGCCAGTTCGTTGGTAAGGTCAGGATTGGCCTTGGTCTGATCAGCAGCGGTGGTGGGCAGCAAAATGGGGCTGCTCGGCGGCTGTGGTGTCTGGTTCGGGATGCTGTAAGGCGCAGTGATAAAAGACTTCTCCAGTCCCAAATCCTCGAAGAGTTTGGTCGTTTCATTCGCGCCCAGGTATTCATCGCCATTACCGATGATGCTGAGCAGGCGGTTGGTGGCGACATTTTCACTGCAAATCATGGTGTTGGCAATGTCAATGGCGGTGCGTGTGTCCGGCGGGTTGGTCAGTGTTTCATAGAGGCGGGCGAGAATAGCGACCTTGTTGATGCTGGTGCCACTGAAGGCGTATTCGCTGCCGAAAGAGAATGCCTCGCCAGTTTGCAAATCCATGACGAACAAGGCTCCAAAGCGGCTGGTGGCTGGATCAAAACCGGCTTTGAGCACGATATCCCACACTTGATTGCCGAGTTCGGCAAATTCCGGGCTGAGCGGAACAGTCGGTCTGCCGTCCTGTGCGCTGGCGACCACCACCGCCGGAGTCGGTGTCAGTGTGGGCAGGTTGAGGTTCGTCTGGCTGATGGAAGGGAGGCTAAAGACATCGCCCTCAATATCCAGCAGGTCTTGAGCGATCCAGCCGAAGCCATTAGGCGAATCGGGATAGACGATTTGCAGCCAGGGCAGTTGCGTGTGCCATGCGCTGATCTGATAGCGTTCACCGGGATAGGCCACGCCGATGCGCGGGTAATCGACCCCTGGACCAAAACGAATATTGACCTCACCATTCACCAACCCATTGATGACATTGCTAAAGTCCTGGGTGGGAGTCGCACTTGGCTCCACCGGCACGGCAACCCCCACAAGCTGGTGAGTCGGCGTGGCTGTGATTGATGCCCCTGCCTGAGCAACTGCGGTGCTGCTCAGCGTGCTGGTGGGCGGGTTGTCGCTGACAATTTGAGTCGAAAACGGCACATTGTTCAAGTTGCCCTGGGTTGTGACCAGTTCGTTAAAGACCCATCCCAGCGGTTGAATCGTGGCTGGATCAGCCAGCAGCAGCCATGGATAGAACTCACTGCGACCGATGACCGGGTAACGTGTCCCTGACTCGATTGCCCCAACTAGATCGGAGTTGACATCGGTTGTCGAACGCAAATTTGCCTGCCCGAGTGCCTCGGCGGTCACTCCGGTGTTTTCTTGGAAAGCGAGTACGGGCATGGAGAAGGCGATCAACAGCAGGAGCAGGGCAGGTATAAATCGCTTCATCGTAACAATAATCTCTCATAACCTCGGAAAAACACGCGGGCATTATAGCACGACCCGCTGTTGATAGAATTAGAAAAAAGTGAACTGTTATCTTGACAGTGGCCTTTTCTCTGCTACAATTTTCATCACTTAAGCCGAAGTGGCGGAATAGGCAGACGCGCTACGTTCAGGGCGTAGTTCCCTTTGGGGAGTGTGGGTTCGACTCCCACCTTCGGCACAAAAGCTCAGGATAAACACCTGGGCTTTTTTTATTGCTTGCAGTATATTTGAATAGAGAGATCAATTTACAATATCGTTGAATATGGTTGATCAGGCAGTCCCACAAAAGAAGCGAAAACGTACCAGTCAGCTTTCCGGAATCCAGGTGATGTTCGCCGCGATTCTCGCCATCGGCTTGCTGCTGGCGATCAACTTCAGCAGCCGTGTCACCGCAGGCCAGCCCTTGCAGGAAGCCTATAATCAGGTTGTTGAAGAAATTGATTTGCTCAAGCAGGAGCAGTCTGAACTGATTGCGCTGCGCGATTATGTGCAGAGTGATGCGTATGTCGAGCAGTGGGCGCGTGATGAAGGCGCGATGATCCGTGAAGGCGATGTGCTGGTATATCCGGTTCCTGCAGGCGGTGCGGACATTGCCCCTACGCAGGTTCCCAACCAACTTTCTATCCCTGTCGAAACAACCCCTCGCAAACCAGACTCCTGGGAAGTGTGGTGGCGTTTATTCTTTGACAGCACTCCGCCAGAGTTTAACTAGGACTCAGCATTGATGTAATCTGGCTGCACCCCGGCCAATGCCAGGATTGTTGCGGGTTGACGTGCTTCGCCTATTTCGAGTTTTTGTCCGGGATGAGCTAATGCAGCTTTGACCACGGCCAGTGCGAATAATTCGCCATCCGGTGCCTGAACACTGCTGGTCAACTGCCCGGCAGGTTTTCCATTCGCATAAAGCTCGGCTGGTGCAGGGACAAATGCCGTAATTTCCAGCTTGACCAGGATTTTGGCAAGTCGATTTCGACTTTCCATGCGGGCGATGATCTCCTGCCCGGTATAGCATCCCTTGCTGAAGCTCACCTCGTCCCACAACCCCACCTCAAGCGGAATGTATTCGGTGCTCAATTCACGCCCAACACTGGGCAGCCCGGCACGAATCCGCAAGATATTGTATGTCAACGACCCGGCAGGAATCGCGCCTGCGTCGGTCAATTTTTGCCAGAGCTGCGCGGCCTGTTCGCGGGCGACAATCAGCGTCCAGCGGCTGCCCATAACCGGCTTGCGCCGCGTGACTGTCACCGGAATACCGTCAATCTCGGTTTCAAGGCTGTGCTGCTCGTCGAGCGTGGGCGTAAACTGCTGCATAAGCGCCGCAGCCTGTGGGCCGTGCAAGTCAAAGGCGTGGGTTTCTGCTCCCAGGTTCTTTAACTGAACTTCATCTCCGAAAAAGATGTTGCGCTGAAGATACTGCCCCAGTGGTTGCGTACGCCCTGGCTCACCCAACACCAGCGCCTTTTCCGGCAGGTTGTAGACCATTACCCGGTCCAGAATACGGGCGGTGGGATTGGTGAAAATCGTGGGGCGACCTTCGCCTGTCTGAAGCGACACCAGATCGTTGGTAGAGATGCGGTTCATGAGGTCGAGGCGGTCTTTGCCGCTCAGAGTCAGCCGTGCTTCGTGGGAGCGGTCCAGCAGGATCACGCTGTTTATCCCTGCTTGATATTCCTGCTGCGGATTGCCAAAGCTCAACGGAATGCCATCAGGGGCGAGTTCGGCTCCCTGCTGGCGCTGAAGTTCACTTAGAGAAGTCATCATCACTCGCTGGTACTCAATTCGGCCAGATCGTCCAGGGTTTCCAAAATATCATCAGGCAGATGCAGGTCATGGTAGTTTACCCACTGCCAGTCTTTGGGCGGTTCAACATAATGGTTGAAGGTGACGATATAACGGAAGCATATCTGGCGGGGGTTGGTTTGCTGGCGGACGTCGATGCTGATGGGTGGCACAAAAGAACCCTGATGGGTGGGGGGCGTGAGCAGCGTATAACTCTCGATAGGAATACCAGTCACATCCGCAAATACATGCAGTGCCGCATCGTTCGGGATTTCGGCGGGCTGAAGCTGCACTTCAGGAAAACGGGGTTCGCTGTTGTGACAGAGGGCATTGTGCTCGTAAACACCGATCGTTTCGACTGCATGGGTGAAGTTCGTGAGGTGCTTGGCCGTTCCCTGGCGCTTGCTTTGAATAACCTCAATTAAGCGAGCAGCGGCCTGCTCAAAATCATCGTTGGTGATGACATAATCACACAGCGACTCGTATTCCATCTCCATCATGACACGTTTCATGCGCTGGGCAATCTCAACCTCTGGCTCACCCCGGGTGCGCATACGATTTTCCAGTTCTTCAATCGAAGGGGGCTGGATGAATATCAAGATCACGTGATCAGGATAAAGTGAACGGATGTAGGTTGCACCCAGAACATCAATATCGGCAGTCAGATCGCGATTCTCTTGAATGGCGGCGTCAATCGTATGTTTGGGAATACCATAAAGGTTCAGATGGACTTGCTGCCACTCCAGAAGTTCGTCGTTGGCAACCATATTCCAGAACGTTTCTCTGGTCACAAAGAGATGTTCCCGACCCTGCTGTTCCGTTTTCCGCATGGGACGTGTGGTGGCTGTCGCCAGTTGGCTGATATGATCGAGTTTTTCCAGAGCAGCGTTCATCAAGGCATTCTTACCGACACCAGGAGGCCCGACAAGGACAAAAAACCATCCGTGTTGTTCTGGGGAAGCAGGCAAATTTCTAATCCTTGTAGCTGGTTGACAGTTAACCTAGTTTATCAAGTTGCGCTCTGAACATCCATACAGGTTTACGAAGAGAATCATAGAGGCAGCTCCTGTATCAGCGAACTGCCTCTATGGTTTATCTGAGGTTTGTTTTAGCTACGGCGCGATGGATGCAGCGTTCGCCTGGATGTCGGTGACATACCAGCCATCGTCGATGCTGCCGCTGGTTTCCAGTCGGAAGCGTAAGCCGATGGTGCCATTTGAGACGTAGTTACTCAGGTTCAACTGCCGCTGCTGCCAGTCGCCTGGGTCGCTCGGCCAGTACCAACCGGAGATTGTTGGATTACAGGTCACCCCACCTGGGCAGCTAAAGCCGTCCGTATTGGAGGTGAGATTGGCCTGTGTCCAGTCGAAGCCGCCATTAACGGTGACTTCGACACGCCCTGTCCCACCGAGCTTGTAGCGCGTGTAGAACTCCAGAACTGGTCGAGTGGCCCCGGTCAGACGCAGC
>JAIOHN010000509.1 GCA_019912985.1 Anaerolineae bacterium
GAATTGGCTCTGGCAATTTTGGCATGGTTTGGGTCAAGAAATCACCCAGATTATGCAGGCGTTTACTGTTGCTGCTGAGTATCGCAGTGATATAATGCCAGCGAATGCCGACCACAAATGCCACGCAAAAGATAAAAAGTGAGCTGTACACAAAAAGCGCAAAGTAGGAACTGAGCAGACCACCCACAATCACACTCAATCCCCAGCCGATGATGCCGCCCCCCTGTCCAACGCGCGCCAGCGCACGCCATTCTGAATCCCCCGAAGTGAGGTGGAGCAGCGCCAGCAGCGAGAGAAAAGCGACTTCTATTGCCAGCACGCGGCGAGCAGGGAAATCGACAAATACTCCTGCCTTGGGAAGCAGAATCAAGATACCCACACCCAAAATGCCGCCTGCGACCAAAAAGCTGCCAAATCCAAACAGGCTCGTGAGCGCGTTTGACCAGGCAGTCGAGATGGTGGCATTGGAGGAGACGTCGAACAGCGACAGGAATGACACGATGCCAAACACGATCAATATGATGGCCGCAATCTCATCACCCCAGGGCGGCATGAGATCGAACAGTTTGTCCCAAAATTCTGGCTGAACCGTTAAACGACTTTGCGGATTATTTTCCTGTGCGTCGTCTTGTTCAACAGATTTTTTGGCATCTTCTTGCTTTTGATTACGTGTCTTCTGCTGAGCCACAATTCAACTTTACTTTACATATCTTCCCGAACATCCTATATTACACATACAACAAAAAGACCGCCACTCACGGTTGCGGCCTTTTTGACAATTATTGTAATACAAAATGAAATGAATTACTCGCCCAAACGGAGGCTCAATCCTAAGCGCCGGGCGCTGCTGTCGATGCTGAGGATACGGGCGTGGACAGATTGCCCCTCGGTTACAACATTGCGCGGATGCAGAAAGTGACCTTCTGCCAGTTCCGACACGTGAATCAAGCCCTCCAGGCCTTCTTCAATGCAAGCAAACGCACCGAAATCGACGACATTGGTGACAGTGCCGTCTACCATTTGTCCAATCTGATAGCGATCGCTCACTGTTTCCCACGGATCAGGATGGAGACGCTTTAAGCTGAGTGCAATGCGCCCATTGGCTTTGTCGACGTTCAGTACGTAGACTTCGATTTCCTGCTCACGCTGAAGCATATCTGCTGGATGACCGACTCGCCCCCAGCTTAACTCGCTGATGTGAATCAGTCCTTCCAGCCCGCCAAGATCAACAAATGCGCCGAAATCACACAAATTGGTCACCTGACCGGTGACCCGGTCACCGGGCTTGAGATGAGTCAAAATCTGAGCGCGTTCGCCTGCTTCGACCTGAGCAGCTCGTTCTGAAAGAATAAGTCGGCTTTGTTCTGAACTAATTTCAATAACACGGAGTTGGAGGGTTTGCCCGACGCGCTCAATCAAGGCATTGCGGCGCGCGGTACTGTTAATCGTTGCAGGAAAGTCGATGAGTTGGCTGGCAGGGACAAAACCACGCAGCGAGCGCCACTCTACCAGCAAACCACCGCGATTATATCCAATGACTGGCAGATCAATCACCTCATCTGAACCCATGATCTGGGAGATCCGTTCCCAATCACTTTCTTCAGTATCGATCTGGTCATAAGTCTGAGCTTCGTAGTGGTCGTCGTGGATTAACGGGTCATCTACTGTAGATGTTTGCTCAAGAGATGTATCTGGTTGGGCTTGAATTGGCTCTGCAAATTCCCCTTCTGCTAATAACGCTTTCCAATAACCTTCTTCGATTGGCGGTGGAGCGATTTCCTGTCGCTGTAGACTGGTAGACATTACACCTTCCCCCTAAATTATTACCTATATACAACGATAGAAGTTTACAAATCTTTGTAGATTAAAACTGGTACAGTCGAAATTATAGGATTTTGATTTCGGGTTGTCAAACAGATTCGGCAGGCTACAATTCCGATTCCGCCATTTCCATTTCCATCAAGGTATCCGCCACGGTCTCGATAGCAATACGCTGTTTACGATATAAATCTGGCTCGCTGAGGGCGAGTCTGGCAGCGACATCACGCACCTTGTGTTTTTCGATGAAGCGAAGATCGAGAATGTTGTAAATGGTCCATTCTGGGCTGAGCATCCGCCGCTCACCTTCGGGCCGTTGGCTCTCGATGGCTTTGGTCAGGACAGCACGCAGGGCACGGGCAGGATTGTCATCGTTCTCGGGGAGTGCCTTGTTGACGATGGACATTTCGATAAGCCTGCTGCGTGTTAGTCCTGGACCGCCCCAATAATGACGCAGCGCGGCCCGTACGAGGTCAATGAACTGTTCACGGTCGGGATTGGGTGCAATTTGTGATGCACTGCTCTGATGCCCAATCCGATATTCGACCTCGGCAGCACGGGTGCGCGTCATGCTGATTTGTGGCAGGAGGCCCTCTAGTGCCGCATAAATCTCGGCCTGGAGATCCAGGTCGTCCATCGTCTGTGCTGCCCGTTCGACATAGGTAACGAATGTCTCATGTTCTTCGGGGGTAAAGTCGATCTCGGTGGCACGCGCCTGAATACCCATAAAGCCAATCAGAATCTGGGTTTCGCCAGGGGTACTGCGGCGCTTGCTATATAAAGGAACTAACCAGAGTTCTTCCCACTCTAATACAGGAAATGCACCATTCTCGGAGGTTGATCCGTTGAGCATACTCTTGAGCTCATTGGTGCCATTTTCCAGATGCTTATCGAGTGGCTCAATTGGACCCACTGCGGCCACTACTTCTGGCTGATTGTTCTTGAGTGCCACTGCCATCGCTGTGCCGACCTGGAGATAATCACAGACTGCGGCCAGGATTGCTTCCAGCAATTGCAGGAGGTCGTTGCGGGTTAGCAACTGGTCGGTCAGGTTCTGTAACTTGTTGAGCTGATCGTCGTTCTCATCGGGGTAGATCAACCGCTTTTCGAGCCAGGGCAGGGTAAGTGCAACTGTCCATTGCCACAGCAGCACCACTGCGACCACCGCAAACGGCATGAAGCTCTGGCCGGGTAAGCCCATTATGCGTGTTGCTGGCGTGATAAAGATAATAACACTCAGTGCCAGCAAGCCAGTTGCCGGCCCACGCAGTACAAAGCGGAGCAACTCCGTTTTGACCACGCGGTCAGGAATGCGTGAACCAAAGAAAGCCAGCGGGTACGCCAGGAATAATAGCATGAGAATGACGACCACATTGGAGGCATTTACCAGCAGCAACACTATGAGCGTATGCTCCTGACCCGGCCCCAGCAGCACCGAGTAAGGAAAGACGCCGAATGCAGGTGTGAGCATGGCAAATTGAAGATAGCCCATGCGTCGACGGGTATCCCGCGTCAGGCAGCGATCTCGTGCGCGCTGGACATTAATGAAAGCGATGCCGGTGGCCAGGACGAAATAGAGCAGGAAAAGCGGCAGCAGCGTGCTTGCCCGTAGCCCAATCGTTCCGGCCTCTTGAATGGGCTGAATCAGGATGTTGGTAAAGGCTGCAGCGACGATAAATGTTGTGCTGATGGCGTACAGAATGCGAATGATTCGGCGGCGGCGTCCACGCGAGGGCAACCCTGTTGTCGCTAACAGCGCATCAGAAAGATGGAACATGGCCGCCGGGAGGACAGCAATGCCAATCCACTGTAATCGCAGAGTTGCTTCGTAGGCCTGCCGACTGGGATCGAGCGACAGGAAAGAATCGCATGTGTAGGCAGCTGTCACGCAGGCGAGCACAATACTCGAACTGCGTGCAACACGATCATTTAGATTCCGGGTGAGGTTATAAAGCAGGAGTGAGGCAGTGACCACAACAGCAGCGGCTGTCAGAGTCTCATTGGATAGACTGAGGAATCCTTGGATTAACGCTTCCAAAGTCTACACTCCTAACGTAAGGATTGGCTGAAAAAGACGGCAATATCCTGATTCAGAAAATGATGATCACTATAGCCAGAAAATGTTAACCCGCTTTGCTGGCAAAAGGCAATGCCAGGATAATTTTTGGTCTGCACTTCAACTGTTAAAATCATAAGTTGATGCTCGCGCGACCATTGGCGCGCTACATTAATCAGCCGCATGCCGATCCGCTTATTGCGATAGGGCTGTGAAACGACAATATCCTGCAAGTAGGCGATCCGATATACGGGATCATTATGTAAGGAAAGGTATCCGAGAATTTCGTCATCGTCGCGATTCGCAGCTACTACAAAACCATGCTGGCTGGATAATGCAGCCTGTAGACGGCTTTCGTTATGGGGGTATTCCAGCGTGATTTGGTGGGGGAGACGTTCTCTCACAAAGGTAATCTGATGATGATCGCTTTCCTGGCTGGAGCGCATCTGCCATACATATTCGGTGTGGTAGGTGTGATCGAGGGCAAGACAACGCTCAATATCGGTTTTTACCCCGTCGCGGATCAACAAGCTCAAGGTGTTCGACATAACATCCCTCAGGCGAGGTAAATATCTCCAAATGTGCCACTGAGGTATATGTTAATGAAAGGCAGGGTGGGATCAACATCATGCGGTTCAAAGACCCCAGGCTCTGGCTGTGTATAGCGATTTTCATCCGCGTGGATGCCTAGAAAACGGCTACCATTCACCATGATGTGCGTGTTCACGCCTTCCGGTGTGATGAACTGAATATTACCGAGCGTGGAGCGGAGGTGAATTTCACCCAGCACTTCTGCCGGACAGACAAAACGAATATCACCGATGCCTGTCGAGATTGCGGTGCTTTCGACAATGACATGGGATAAATCGAGGTTCACCTGCCCAACGTGGGTACTGATCAGAATTTGCCAGGGTAAATCGACCGCCAGTCCCATCGCCCAATCTGAGAAGGAAACCCAGGGGGTGGCAGCCCGGTCCAGCTTAAGGAAAGCCCGCAGACCATCAACTTGCATCTGCGGGCGGGACTGTGCTGCATATTGACCGGCGATTAAGCGCCCCTCACGCTGAAGTGCGCGGATTTGGACATCAATCGCACCAGCGCTGATCTCTAAAGTCGCTGTTTCTACGCTGCCACGGGTGATACCAAAGGTCTGTCCAGTGTTGTGGGGCAGAAAATCTCCCTTTAAGAGAATTTGTGCGCCCACAACAACCAGCACCAAGGGCCAAAGTAGAAAGGCGTTGAAATCGCCAAGCAGTAGGAAATTATCCAGCAGAAGCAAAACCCCGACCACTGCCAGACCGAGTGGCCAGAGCCAGGGGCCGGGAGATCGTCGGGTCTGCACGGTCGCTACTCCTCGTAGAGATAGTCTCGAAGAATCACGTGCGCTGAGGACTGACGCAGTCGGTTGAGCGCTTGTGCCTCCAACTGGCGTACCCGCTCACGAGTCACGCCGATTGTCTGGCCGACTTCTTCGAGTGTATAAACACGACCATCTTCAAGGCCATAGCGCAGCCGCAAAATCTGTGCCTCACGGGAGGGCAGCCGGTTGAGCGCCTCCGAAAGTTGCTCATGAAGCAGGTGAGTCGCGACTTCTTCGGCTGGGGCAGGGCTGTTCACATCCTCAACAAAGTCACCAAAGGTGGAATCGCCCTCATCGTCGATGGGGGTTTCCAGGCTGACCGGACGACGTGAAATTTCCATCAGATCTTCGATCTTATCCGGCGTGGTTTCCATGCCGACTGCCAGCTCTTCCATTGATGGCTCACGACCCAGTTCCTGCGTGAGCTGCAACTGGACACGGCGCATACGATTGAGCTGGTCGCCCATGTGAACGGGGACACGGATCGTACGACCCTGGTCGGCAACCGCGCGGCTGACCGCCTGGCGAATCCACCATGTCGCATAAGTGCTGAACTTGTGTCCACGCTGATATTCAAATTTGTTGGTGGCGCGAATCAAACCGATGTTACCTTCCTGAATGAGATCAAGGAAAGGTACACCGCGCCCGATGTACTTCTTCGCCACACTGATCACCAAGCGGGCATTGGCGCGAATGAGATGTTCTTGCGCCGCTTCACCATCCGCAATGACCTCACGGAGGGTATACACGTCATCCAATGGCAGCGTGTCACCCTGTCGTTCCAGACGCTCCTGTGCCATTTCCCCGGCTTCCATCCGGCGTGCCAGGTCAACTTCCTCTTCGGCAGTCAGGAGCGGGACACGGCCCGCTTCTTTCAGGTAAAGGCCAACCACATCGTCGGTATCGATTGCCTGCTGATAACCCAGATCTTCGACAAGATCATTGCGACGGAAGATCCAGGAGTTATCCTCCTCTTCGTCATCGTCGTCATCAGCCAGATCGGCGATATTGAAGCCTTCCTCACTATTGTTAGCGTTGCTTGTATTGGTCTCATCGGAGTCGTCGTCATCTGACGAACTGCCCGGGAGCACATCAATACCAGCCTCGATGAGATCTTCCATAATCTCGTCCAGCAGGCTGACATTGCGTTCAGCATCTGGCAGGAGCAAGAGAATGTCATCGTATGTGATGGATCCCTGGTTCTGTGCTTTTTCTATGATCCGCGCACGGAGTTCTTCGTTGTTTTGTTCTTGTACCATTACCATAATTCAACACACACATTCATACATACGTAACGCCCTGCTACAAAGCAAGGCGGCGAAAGATTGCGTCCTAAAATCAACCGACTCTATATTAATCGAAAGTGGATGGTTGATGGGTTTTGAGGCAGACCGGAGGAAATAATCCATTTTATCATTATTTCGTCCAGATGCAATAATACAAAATAACGTTTTATGGTTATTTTGTCAAGTTAACAGCAGGTTAATCTAGAAATTGGTCTAGGAAATCAACTGCCCCGCGTTCGATCCGAAAAATCTCATCCCGTTCATCAACCAGAGCATAGTAAACCGGGTAATCTGGATCAACGCCACCCACGATTACCCCATGCCCTTCACCGTTCATTTGAACAAACTGTATCAGCAAATGACCTGTTTCGCCAAATCCGTATGTGCTTAAATCGGTCGTTGAAACAATATTGATACTATTTCCATAGGGCATCAAAACAATCGTCCGAGCGATGTTGGTGGCTGTTTCAGGGTCAATATCGCTGTTGCTGGTCCATTGACCGTTGCTATCCCGTTGAAGGGTTAGCGTTTGATCAGCATCTGGTCTCTCCAGGCGAATGGCCTGAATATCCAGCACACTCAGCTCCGGGAAAACACGCAGCAATCCAGGTGTTGTCGCCGTGACAGATACATCCGGCTGTGGTGTGGGGAGCGGTGGCTGCTCTTGATTGTTCTGCACCAGTACCAGAGCAGCTAATCCCACAAACACAATCAGCATCAGGAGTAGTGTTTTACGATTAGTCATCGGCGAACGCGTCTTATCCAGATGGCTGCACCTGCCATCAACAGCAGGCTTGGCATAAGAATCACAGTGATAAATGCGATTGTATCCAGCGTTCCCGTATCCACAAAAATAAGTGGCAGTCCGGTGCTGATCGCTTGCGGCGCGAAATCAATTTCGTCATTCAGATGCGAAAGCCAGGCGGTGCCATCAGTAAACAACACCGCGTTACCAAGTGCATCGCTGACGAAGCCGTTAGTGGCAAAGTCACTGTCACCCACCAGCAAAATCCGTGCATCTGTGTTCTGGTCCCAGGCCCAAACCGCAATATCGAGCGGACCCTGGAAATCAACATCAGGATCATAAGCGTAGGTGTTCGTATCCAGCACGCGCTGGGTGTCGGTTTCACCAAAGCTGACTGCTGAGGAAGAGAGCACTCGTCCGTTATTGACAGGCGGATTGTCACTATTGACCTCGACAGCGCGCGCAATGCGGAAAAGGGTGGGGGCGCTGGCCGGGTCAAGGCGCTGCCCGATTTCGGTGCCGGTGAAAGCTGCCGCGCCGACAATATCGAGCGGGGTGCGCAGGTTGGCTCCCTCGTCCACGATGATCGCGTCACGTGTGCGAATGCCATAATGCTCCCACAGGTAAGTGTTGAATGGGCTGTCTGCGCGCAGGAAAGCTCCGTCTCCAAAAAGTGCTTCGGCCATGATAAATAATGAGCCACCACGCTGTAGATACTCATCAATGACCGCGATCTCGCTGGTAGTTACATCCTGTGTTGGACCGGCCAGAATCACAGTGGAGGCGTCTGCTGGTATCGTACTGCCTGATGCAGCCAATTGTGCCAGGCTGAGGGAGCTGGTCAGCAACCCCGACTCCTGCATACCAAGATGAATGCCCGAGAGGCCGCGTTGAGTTGTATCGAGTGGGTCCAGTGTATCCAGTCCCGTTTCGAAATAAACCGTCAGCGTACCTGCCTGCAATAGACGGGCAATGGCCTGAGTCATTTCGCGTTCTTGCGAGCCGTCCGTGGTGCGCGGCACACGCGCCAATGTCTCAAAATCGACGGAGCCATCCTCCGCGAGATAAGAAATGTATGTTGCCCCGTTGGTGTAAGCACCAAAGCGCTGTGCCAGCGCGGGCTGCTCGTCTGGATTGATGTACTGGCGTGTAATCAATCCATCCGTAGCGGTTTCGTACAGGCGAAAGAATTGGTCGTCGATCTCACGCTGCTGAATCGTCGTCGATGTGTAAAATCCCGTGATCTGAATGGGACGGGTCACATTATTCAGGATACGCTGTGATTCAATGCTGAGTGTGAAGCGCTGGCTCTGTGTCATATCGAGCGTGATGGCGGAGCGCTGTAGGACGATATAGGCCAATGCGACAATGCCGATCAGCAGCACGGTCGCGAACACTGTCATCGTGCCAAAGCGAACCTGCCGCCCGGTAATAAAGTCGCGAAAGGCCTGCGGAGTCATCGTGACCCACAGGGTTACACCGATAACCCCGATGATCAACGCAGCGATGACAATGGGCGATAAGGCTCCCTGCCACAGCCAGCCCAGAATTCCAACAAACAGTGCCGTGATCCCCAGGATGCTGCCCCAATAGCCGAGTCTGTCCCGGCTCAAGAGAATAGGCGTATTGTTTTTCATGAGCGCCACCGATGGGATTCAACCACACGCATGGTCAAAAACAGCGCGACCGCGATAAGACCCGCATAGTAAGCGACATCCTCCACCCGCAGCAGACCGTAGACAAACGAGCTGTTGAAATGGCCGGGGAGGGTAAGCGCGTTAATCAGGCGAGCCAGGTCAAGATTGCTGACAATTTGCCCTGCCAACCCGCCGAGAAAGAGGACAAACAACACAGCCGTACTCAGGAATGCCGCAATGACCTGGTTTT
>JAIOHN010000510.1 GCA_019912985.1 Anaerolineae bacterium
GTACAGCGTAGAAGCGACCTCATTATCAGCGGCGGCGAGAATGTGTATCCAGCAGAGGTAGAAAATGTACTACGGGAGCATCCTGCTATTCGTAATGTTGCTGTTGTGGGACTAGAGGATATGGAGTGGGGCCAGCGGGTCGCCGCCGCGATCCAGATCAATCCAGGGCATAACATAACGGAAGCCGAGATCATCGCTTACAGCCGGAAGCATTTAGCAGGATACAAACAACCACGCACGATCCGCTTTGTTGATATGCTTCCACAAACAGCTTCCGGTAAAATTCAGAGACAAGCAGTAAAGGCGCTTTTCAAGGATTCATAAGTGCTCCACTCATTCATGCTTAACGGTGCTCAATATGCAGTTTACGTGGCTGGTCGGGGCGATGCACTGGTTATGCTGCATGGCTTTACAGGTACACATCGCACATGGGCAAGTTACTTCCCAAACTTAACCCAACGCTACCAGGTCATTGCGCCCGATCTACTCGGCCATGGAAATACCGCCGCGCCACGTTCGCCTGAACGCTATCGCATTGAATATGCCGCCGCAGACCTGATCGCGCTGATTGATGAACTTGACCTCCAGCGTGTGTATTTGCTCGGTTACTCGATGGGTGGACGGCTGGCACTATATACAGCCATTCATTACCCGGACCGCATCGCAGCACTTATGCTCGAAAGCGCCTCCCCTGGTTTGCGCACGGACAAGGAACGAGCCGACCGCAATCAGCGTGATAACGCCCTTGCAGATCGCATTGAGCGTAACGGAATCACCGCTTTTGTGAACGAATGGGAAGCACTGCCATTGTGGAATTCGCAAAAAAACACTTTGACTGAAGCTGCTCGTCAACAACTTCGAGATGAGCGGTTGGGTCAACGACCATCAGGTTTAGCCAACAGTTTACGTGGGATGGGCACAGGCGTTCAACCCCCTCTGTGGGATAAACTCTCAAGTCTCAATATGTTTGTGCATCTTGTTGCAGGTCAACTAGATACCAAATTCCTGCAACTCAATCATGGCATGTTGACCTTACTTCCCCATGCCTTTCTCGATATAGTACCTGATGCAGGTCACGCGGTTCACCTGGAACGTTCTCATACATTTGAAGAATTTATTCTCAACTTTGAGTAAAGATTCTCAATCAACCTAAGACTATGATAAAATGTCTTGTGTAATAATTGTCAAAAAGACAATATTGTGGGTGGTAATTATCAATAAAACGAATAAAATCCTGAAGGGAAATCAATCGTCTAATTTCTTGCGTGGTTACCAATGCCAACGATCGAAAACATCCTGATTATCGATGATAATCCCCACATCAGATCAGATTTATGTGAGATTTTTATTCTAGAAGGTTACACTGTTTACTCTGCCGGTGATGGAGAAGAAGGATTACAGAAGTTAGCTGAAAATCACACTGATCTGATTATTTGCGATTACAACATGCCCAAGCTAGATGGTGCGGGGGTTTTACGTGAAGTTCGCATGTCGGAGAAAACAGCAAAACTACCGTTTATTATGATCAGCGGCACAGAACCACCTGAGAGCACTGCCCAATACGATTTTATTTTTATGGCAAAACCGATTCATCTTGATACATTGCTTCGCACAGTGCGCGACTTTTAACATCACATCTTGAGTATGGAATGGATTTTTAATAGTAACGCCTGGGTGTCATCTGGTTTGGTAATCAACAAACCGATGACGTCGTTATAATTAGGCGCTCTAGTATGCCCATTAGTTGACCACCAAACAAGTGAGCGCGCATCAGCTGGCGTCGCTACAATCAAAAAATTCTCCGATGCAACGGGGAAATCGGGTTTAATGATGACCGTACTCAGTTCAGGTTCGGAGATGTCCGCTTCTTGTTCCGTTGTCCACACGTAGACCGGCACACCGTCAGCAGCAATCTTCTTCAACAAACCCAAGCCACTGCGCAATTCTTTTGGGTCGGCAAATCTAACATGAACCTCAGTTTCACTGAAATGCTCATCCAGTATTTTTCCGACAATCATGTTCCTCAGATTATGAATATGCACATCGCTTCCGAGCAGGATGTTGCCTGTGCTGCTCATATCAATAAACTCGCGAAGCGAAACGGCACGAGTAACATGAATTCTGGAAAAAGTCATCAGCGATTTCTCCTGCCTAAAGAAAAAGTCCACTGCAAATCGACAAGGGGAAGCATCAACATTCCCCCTGTCGACGCAGTGTGACCATAGCCGCGCGGTTACGCGCTGGCTTGAAATGTATCAATAACCGCTTGTGCCAAATCGCAGAGAGATGCCGCATCAATTCGTCGTATCCATTGTCTAGTTGTCTCGGAAAGTCCAAATGCAATAAACAGGCTCTCATCGCGGTCGTCAACGAGTCGACGACGGATGGTCTCATCCAAAAGAGCCATACCCAACAGGTGGTCAAGGCGTTTCCTTTCATCTTTGCTAGAAACGTACTCCCACCATTCCTTCGCTCCATGAAATCCTTTTCCATGCGGCCAGGGTGAAACATCCATGACCATAGTCGCTGAATATGGTAGTGAACTCATCGTAGGCAATCCTTATATTGTGAAAACAATGTTAGCAGGAGCAATGTCCGGCACCGGAAGTCGCAGGGCCAGCTTCAACAATGCCGCTTGTGGTCAGCAGAAGAGTCAAAACTAGCAGAGTTACCAGCAGTATAATAGCAACAGTGACCATGCGTTTATTAGTCAGATAAAGGCTTGCGAACTGATTCATCATGATATACATGGAGTAGCTTCCTTGTTTCAAATCCCGAACAATTGATGTTGTAACCAGCATCGTGCATGGTGTGCAACGAACTGCTTACCAGGAAGCTATTAAAATGAGTGAAAGATTAGAAACAACAACGCATTCTTAAGCTAATCTTGCTGAAAAGACGAAAAAATTTATGGAATAACTATGGAATTTGCCTGAATTTCAGTATGCGAAGGAAAGCGTGTGAAGAAAGGAAGCGTGCGAGGAGCAGCGAATTTCAGATAAGCGTTTCAACCAGGGTAAGTGTTTCAGCAGAAGGGCTGATGCCCAAATCTGCTTTAAAAGTCTCTTTCATCTTATGGAAATGCGTGAGTAATTGATATGTTTCGCCAAGATCTGCATAACAAAGGAAGAGCGCGCGGTGAATACCTTCCCGGTACGGGTCATTTTCAAGACCACGGCGGTAAATCGAAAGCGCAGCCTTATAATCTTTTCGGGCGCGTGCGCATTGCCCAGCGCCCAATAACGCCTCGATGTAAATCTCAAACAAGCGATACCGGTAGGTATCGACCCAGCTTGCATCTAAAGAAGCGAGGAGTTCACCTCGATACAGCTTCAGCGCACGCTGATACAAATCTTCAGCGCGGGCATCAATTGGCTGTAAAAGCCGTGCCTGCCGCACATAATCCTCCATCTGCAAAGCGTCGCAGACAATGTCGATATGCGGGTTGGTTCGATAGCGGTCGTTCTCAAAAACCACGACATTCTCACCCAATGCCTGTCTGGCGCGATAAAGCGTCGTATGGAAGTTTGAGCGAACCCGCTTGGGTGAACTATCCGGCCAGAACACCAGACTAAGATTCTCTCTTGTTTGCGGACCCTCAAAAAGTAGATAAAGGAAAAACTCGCGCGCCCGATTCGCGCGCCAGGCAGAAGGCGGCACCAAAGCACCATCGCACTCAATAGCTTCAGTGCCGAGGGTATGGACATAGATGCTGTAAGTTTGATGCGCCATCGACGAATGGGCAACCGACTCTGAAGACACAGACCCGGACATCTCTTCGTCCCTCTGAAGCTTTTCGAGGGAGGTGCGAATACTTCGATACCGTGAGTTCGTACAGACGTATGAGCTCAGGTCGGGCGAATGAGCAATCTCTGCCAGGATCTCGGGCGAAACATATTGCTCAGTATTTGAGCCTGTAAAGAGTGCTTCATCCAAATAGTAGTCTGCTTTTCCAACATTTTCGCTCAAAGCACACGCCAAAGCACAGTACAATGCACACAATCGATATTCGGTTGTCGCTCTGTAGTGGTCGAGATTTTCCAAACTGCACACCAGGTCATCCAGGGCTTGTTGAGCGTCAGATTGATAAGCACGAGCGATATACATTTTCGCCCTGGCAATCCAGTCATCGAGCGTAGCGGGCTGCGAGGTATTTTGTGCAACCTCGCGCGCCAGGCGCTCAGCCAACGCATATTCCCCTAGCCAACGATGGAGTGTGGAAATACTTAGAGTGATCGCCCGTTGCAGCGAAGGCTCCATACCACTACTTAATTCATAAGCCCGGTTGTAAAGCTGTTGCGCAACTTTGAAATCTCCCAAGTCACGCCGAACATCCCCCAGGCTCCAAAGCAGATAACTTTCGGCGCGACGGTTAGAAGTCTGCTCCACCAGTTGCAGACCTTCTTTGAGTGTGCGGATAGCCTCTTTAAAATTGTGACGTTGGTGATAATGATAACCCAGGTTGTTTAACGCCAGTGCTAGTGCATCAGGACGTCGGAGCTGTCGCCGAATCGAAACGACTTGTTGCAAACAGCGGCTTGCATTATCCAGGTCACCATGTTTGGTATAAGCGACTTCCATATCCTGCAACACCGTTGAAAGTGCATGCAAGTCCCGGTTTGCTTGATAGATAGGCACGATCGCTTCAAACAAGGAAATCGCAGCATCTATCTCTCCCAATTCGAGATACGCCAGCGCAAGATGCTGTTTTGCCCGCGCGATGATACGATCTGGCAGAGAGTCATGCTTGAGGAGGGTTTCAACTTTTTGGATCACACGGCGGTATTGACCCTGCCGCCCCATAATCATCATGTGTTGCAGTTCAACATCAGCAAGGCCGATGTCATCACGGTTAAGCTCAAACGCACGCCTTGCGAGATCCAGTTCCGCTTCTGCTTCCTGATACATATAACGCTCGGTATAAATAATCGAGCATTTGTAGAGCAGATACGGAATGTGAGCTGCATCATCTTCCAGCTTCGAGCGCCACATCAACAGGGTTTCGACCTTACCCTGGCTGAAATAAGCCATATGGGCGTGTTCCACCACCGCAAGTGCCTGTTCAATCAGACCAGCGGACATGTAATGATCAAAGGCAGTCTCGAAATCGCCCTCTTCCCAGTACCAATTCCCTGCCCGGCCGTGCAACTCAACAAAAAGCTCAGGGTCACGGCGCTTGAGGTGATTTTGTAAAAAGCTGCGGAAAAGGCGGTGATAAACAAAGCCGCCAGCGACCTGGGTCACAAACAGACCCCTATTCAGAGTCAATGCCAGCGCATCAATACTGTTTGGAAAATTGAGAATCTTGGAGCAAAGCTCAGGCGTAAGTCGTGATAATACCGAAGAGGACAGCAGAAAGT
>JAIOHN010000511.1 GCA_019912985.1 Anaerolineae bacterium
GCGCGGTGGTTGGGTTGGCGGCGCAACAGGGCGATGCGCTGGCAGTGGAGATCGTCACCCGTGCCGGACGGCTGATCGGGGCCGGGATTGTGACTCTGCTGCATATCTTTAACCCGGAGGTGATCGTCATCGGCGGCGGCGTGAGCAAAATTGGCGATCTGCTGTTCCAACCGATGCATGAGGTCATCCACGAGCAGGTGATTTCCAGAGGGTTTCTGGAGAACCTGCGGATCGAACAGGCTGTGCTTGGTGATGATGTCAGCGTGATTGGGGCGGCAGCACTGGTACAGTCGTTAGAATACTCATAGAAATGTACAGGCCAGCTTTTACCACCTTTTACAACGTGCTACAATCGCGTTATTATGCTGCTCTTACCCGACTACCGCGTTCGCCAACGAGAACTCCTGTTGGAAATCTCACGAGCAATGACCGCTCAATTGGATTTGAGCGAAGTCTTGAAGCTCGTGTTGAAGGCATCTCTGTTGATGCTGGCGGGCAATGGAGTCGGTTTTATCGCACTGCGTGACCCGGCGACCAGTCATTATCGAATTCGCGCGACGATCAATATCGACAGTTCCAAACTGCCCGAGCTGGAAAAGCAGGTCGCGGAACTGGTGACCAGTGGGAACGAAAATCTCAACCTGAGCGATATTGAAAGCAATTTGCAGCACATGGCCGGGCTGATTGATAAAGATCTGCGGCAGTTGTTTCCACTGCCGTTGGTGATCGCTGGTCAGCCGGTGGGTCTGCTGATTATCTTTCGCGATTACATTGGTAACACCACGCTCAATGACATGCAGGTGTTACAGAGTTTTGCCGATCAAGCCGCGATTGCCGTACACAACGCTCAGCTTTACGAGCAGGTGAACCGCGAACGCCAGCGCCTGGACGCTTTTTTGCGTTACAGTGCGGATGGCATGATGATCCTTGATGCAGACCTGAAAATCCTGCGTTTTAACCATGCTTTAGAGCGGATGACCGCCTGGAAAGCAGAGGATGCGCGCGGGCGGTTTGAAGATGAGGTGATTGTCTGGAACAAGCTTGAACATGGTGATTTGAAGCAGTCGATGTTGGATGGTTGGCCGTACAATGCTGTAACCGACGATAATCCCGAAACACTTTATGTCGAGGGCGATATTGATCGTCTGGATGGGCTGACATTAAGCATTGCGATTACTTATGCGCCCCTGCTTACCGCAGAAGGCCGCCTCAGCAATATCATTGCTAACGTGCGTGATATTACCAATTTCCGCCGGGCGCAGGAGATGCAGAACGTGTTTATCTCCAGCGTGTCGCATGAATTGAAGACGCCGGTAGCCTTGATCAAAGGCTATGCAGGCACGCTGCGTCGCGAAGATGCGCAGTGGGACCCATCCGTAATGATGAATGGCCTTCAGGTGATTGAGGAAGAATCGGATCGTCTGACAGAGCTTATTGAGAACTTGCTGGCGACCAGCAAGCTCCAGGCAGAGCGTATGCGCCTCAACTTCAGCGATTTACGGCTGGATCATCTGGCGAAGCGGGTGGTAGAGCGTTTTCAAACGCAGACTGATAAGCACCAGTTTAAGC
>JAIOHN010000512.1 GCA_019912985.1 Anaerolineae bacterium
GTGGTGCTGTCCGCGCCAACTATTCAAGCCGAATTGACTACCGGTGGTGTAATTACAGGAAGCTTTACAGAAGATGAAGCGCGGACGTTAGCGCTGCAACTGCGATCTGGTGCGCTCCCGATCCCGTTGAGTGTGGAAAGTACCGAGCAGGTTGGTGCTTCACTGGGACAAGAGTCAATTAATCGGAGTATTCGCGCAGGCATCATCGGTGTGGTCACTGTGCTGACGTTTATGCTCGTTTACTACCGTGTTCCTGGAATTGCCGCAGACTTGGCACTGGCGGTATTTATCGTGCTGAACATGGCGGTCTTTAAAATCATTCCGGTGACGCTGACGTTGCCAGCTATTACGGGTTTCTTGATCAGTATTGGTACGGCTGTGGATGGCAATATCCTCATCTTTGAGCGTATTAAGGAAGAATTGCGATCGGGCAAGGATCTTAACTCGGCGCTGGGCATGGGGTTCAACCGCGCCTGGACATCCATCCGTGATTCCAATCTCTCCACCATCATCATCTGTGGCATTCTTTTCCTGTTTGGACAAACCCCTGGTGCCAGCGTGGTGAGTGGCTTTGCTGTGACACTGGCACTTGGTCTGATCATTAACCTGTTCACGGCGGTAATCGTGACGCGGACTTTCCTGTATATCCTGGTGGGGATCCTCCACCAGCCCCTGGTTGAGCGTAAGTGGCTGTTGGGGGTTTAACGAGAGGCGATTATGTTTAGCTTAATCCAGAAACGTCGTTACTTTTTCCTGATCTCGGCGGCGGTGATTATTCCCGGCATTATCGTGATGATTTATTCGACCATCACCACTGGCGCGCCGTTTCGCCTGAGTATTGACTTTGTGGGCGGCAGTATCTACGAACTGCAATTCACAGAAGCCGGAGCCACTGAGTCAAACATTCGTGATGCCTTTTCCTCCGTTGGTGATGACAATCCCCTCATTCAGCAAGTTGGGGATGCCGATCTATATCGTTGGTCGGTGCGTTCTTCCATTCAGGATAATGTACGGTCCGAACAAGTATTGAATGCATTGGGTGAAATCGCGCCGATCAATCCCGATCTGTCCCGCCGAGAAAGTGTCTCTGCCACTGTAGGGCAGGAGGTGACCCGCGCGGCCTTTTTCGCCGTTTTGGTCGCTGCTGCGGTAATTACCGGTTTCATCGTGGTGGCTTTCCGGCAGGTGCCAAAGGCGTTCCGGTACGGCGTTTGCGCGGTTTCGGCGATGATCCATGACGTGCTGGTCGTTTGCAGCGTGATGTCACTAACCGGCTTATTGTTCGGCTGGGAAGCAGATGCCTTGTTCCTGACCGCAGTCCTAACGATTGTTGGCTTCTCCATTCAGGACACAATCGTATTGTTTGACCGTATTCGCGAGGACATCCCCAAATACCTGGGTGAGCCTTACGAGACGATCGTGAACCGCAGTATTCTTGAAACCATCCATCGTTCACTGGCGACACAGCTAAACGCCTTTTTCATTATGGCGGCGATTCTGCTCTTCGGTGGTGATTCGATTAAACAGTTTATTTTCATCCTGTTTATAGGACTGCTCTCCGGGACGTATTCGTCAATCTTTACCGCAGTACCGTTGCTGGTTGCATGGGAAAAGGGCGAAATTCCTTTCCTGCGTGGTGGTCTGGCTACGGCTGGGAGCAACGCTTAACAATGCGCGCGCTGATTTATGATGAAACGTTACATCTAGATCGCGCCCATGATGAACCTACTTTGCAAGGCGATCAGGTCCTGCTGAAGATTACACGGGCTGGTATCTGTAATACTGACCTGGAACTTGTTGCAGGGATGTATGGTTTTACCGGTGTCCTCGGTCATGAATTCGTGGCCGAGGTCGCTGAGGGACCGAAAGAATGGCTGGGGAAACGAGTCGTAGGCGAAATCAACGTCGCCTGTACCGAATGTGATTTTTGCCGACGTGGCATCCCAAGTCAGTGCCGGCACCGTACCACTGTTGGAATTGACCGCCACCCTGGCGCGTTTGCAGATTACCTGGCGCTCACCTCACGCAATATTCATGCTGTACCTGATTCAGTGAGTGATGATCAGGCTGTGTTTGTAGAGCCGCTAGCTGCGGCTCTTCAAGTCACTAAGTCCGTACATATTTCGCCTCACGATCGGGTGGTTGTCCTGGGCGTGGGGAAACTGGGTATGTTAGTGGCACAGGTGCTTAAGCTGCTAGGGGCCGATATCGTCGCCGTTGTGCGACGCAACAAACAGGCCGCGCTCCTGAATCAATGGAAAATCCCGGCGGTCTCTTTTGATGAGCTTGAACCGGAACATGCTCAAGTGGTGGTTGATTGCAGTGGGCAAGCAAGTGGTTTTTCCGATGCGCTGCATCTGGTAGAGCCGCGCGGAACCCTTGTTTTGAAGAGCACCTATAATGGCCTGCCTCAGGCAGACCTGACACAGATTGCGGTGCGGGAAATTCGGGTCATTGGCAGCCGCTGTGGTCCATTTGAGGCTGCACTGCGCCTGCTTGAGTCAAGCTTGGTGGATGTCGAATCGTTGATTGATATGCGCTATTCGCTGGACGATGCCATTAAGGCATTCGATCATGCCCGGCAGCCCGGGGTACTGAAAGTCCTGTTTGACTATTAGTACTTTTGCGCGAGCGGGAGCGTGAAGTGGAATGTTGACCCGACACCCTCCTGACTTTCCATCCAGATTGCACCTTTGTGTGCCTCGACAATGTGTTTGGAGATCACCAGCCCCAGACCTGTACCCTGGGTAAAGCCTGCCGTATTCGCTACCCGGTAGAACTTCTGGAACATATGCTGCTGGTTATCTTTTGAGATGCCGTAGCCAGTATCTTTAACGGAAACTTCGACAAAAGACTTGTCTTGTTGATCTTGATTGGGGCGCAGGGCGATTGCAATGGTTCCCTTTTCGCGATTATACTTGATCGCGTTGGTCAGCAGATTGAGCAGTACCTGTTTGATTTTTCCTCGGTCACCGCTCACCACGAAATTCCCACCCGTGATGACGACATTGATATCTTTGTCACTCGCTTGCTGTTGTACCACATTCACGCTTTCGCGAATCAGCTTTTGCATATCAAAGTCGGTTTTATCGAGCTGCGCCCGCCCGGATTCCAGTCGTGCGAGATTGAGGAAATCACTGGTCATGCTGATGAGACGTTCAGTTTCCGACTGCATATCGTGAATAATATCAACCCGGCGATCTTCCGGTAAATCGGGCCGCAACATGAGTGCTGTGCTGGCTTTTAGGGCGACCAACGGGGTCCGCAGCTCATGAACCATCTCGGCAATGAAGTCGCTTTGTTGGAACAACCGCGCATTTTCAATGGCGATAGCCGCCTGACTTGCCAGCGTGGTTAAAATTTTGATGTCCTGCTCATTGAAACGCTGATCGTTATGTTTATTGAGAGCCTGAAGCACCCCAATCACTTTGTTGTGCGTGCGCATCGGTACGCCCAAAAGATTACGCGTTTCAAAAGCCAACCGATCATCAACACCGTGATAGTGACTCGGCTCTTTTGTCACATCTTCGATCACGCGGGGTTCGCCGTGTTGCACGATCCAGCCCGCTGTACTGCCTTCCATCGGCACGACAATCGAATCTGTTTCGTTGGGATTCAGGTTTGACGTGATCTCAAAGCGCAGGTCGCCTGTTTTCGGATCGAGCAGCATGATCGAAGCGGCTTCTGTGTCGGTCAAACGCTCAGCGGCAGAGATGATTTTATGCAACAATGCACTCAAGTCGAGAGTGGAATTAAGTTGCTGGCTGATTTCAATCAAGTACTCATAAGAATTTAACAAGTTCTCAGTAGCCCCACCCGATTCGGTAAACGAAAACACATCGTCGTTCATAGCGGAAGTTGCAGTTGCTGTATCATTCCCGATAAAACAGTTGAAGCATCACCACGAATTATCATGGTGGCTAGATGATCTGCCTCAGTAGGCTGTAAGTTGATGATAATTAGCCTTGCGCCGCGCCGCGCTGCCTGCATCGGGAGATCACCTGCGGGCGCGACTTCAAGCGATGAGCCAACTACAAGAACGGCATCTGCTTTTGCCATGGCATCCCTGGCATCCATAAAGGTCTGTGCTGGAAGCTGCTCTCCAAACAAAATTACGTTTGGCTTGAGCACACCATCACATGCCGGACACGTCGGAACCAATCCATCATCCATGAACCGATGGATAATCGGCTCAGCAGGATACCTTTTAAAGCAGCATGTACAGGTCGCTTCACGAAAGTGTCCATGTAACTCATAGACAACTTGACTGCCTGCTCTAGTATGAAGCATATCAATGTTTTGCGTGATGATACCCTTTAGGTAGCCGTAACGTTCCAACTGGGCCAAAACCATGTGGGCGTTATTTGGTTGAGCAGCAATTGTCAGTTTGACCAGTGGATGGACCCAATCATAGAAATCTTGGGGATTCTGGCGAAAGCCGTATAAACTGGCGACTTTCATTGGATCAGTGTTATTCCAGAGTCCGCACTCAGGACTACGAAAATCCGGGATGCCTGAATCAGTGCTTATCCCCGCGCCAGTAAACGCGATCAGATGCCGTGCTTCAGCAATGATACGAACAGCCTCATCTATGCTGTGTTCACCGTATCTCATCGCTCAAGGTGCCATATGACCACCGGCAGTTGTTCGAACAGTGACACTCATATCTTCAGCCAGCTTGATTAACTGGTTCGATACGATGTGGTTTGGCTGGTACATGACGATAGGGGAGGCAGCACGTGCGGCTTGATAGGCGACTTCTGGGGCTGCTGAGATGATGGCACGCAGCTCTTTGCCCAGCATGTGCTCGACCTCATTCCATGGTGTCTGGATGTTGGATTGCGAACGGTTGACGACAACCAGATGAATTCTACTGTCATCATTACCGCTAATTTCCAATTCTTGCAGCAAGCGCCGCGCCATTTTGAGCGTGACATCATAAGGTTCGACGACGACGATCAACCGGTCCATTTCCCGTTGGAGGCGACTGACAATATCATCGTAACCATAGCCCAGGTCAAATACGCTTTGCTTGCTTAACGTTCGCAAGCTGCTGATCACGGCAACAGCGGATTCAATTGGATACCGCACCTGTGCCTCTTTGGGGCGTGATGACGAAAGCAGTGTGCGCAGACCAGATGGGTGGGTAGAGATTTCGCTTTCAATGGTGCTTGGACGGATCTCGCCAGCAGGTTTTGTTAGAATGTTTGCCATGCCGGTGGCATTTTCAAATCCCAGTGACAGACCCATGCTGCCCGAGCCGAGGCGGAAATCTGCTGCAAGCGCATTTTCGCCAGCAATGAACAATCCAGCAGCTAGATTAAGGGCAATCGTCGTGGTCCCGACACCACCCTTTGCCCCGATCACACCGATTGTCATGCCTTTGCCGACTTCTGCCCGGCGCTGTCCAGCGCTACGTGCGAGTATTGCTTTCACGCGTGACGCCAGTTCTGCTGGGTGTGTTGGCTTCGTCAGATAATCATCAGCACCGGCTTCAAATCCAGCCACCTTATCATCCACCAGTGTCTTGGCGGTAAACATGATGATCGGGATACTACGCGTGTCAGCATTAGCACGCAGGCGGCGACAGACCTCATAACCATCCATATCTGGCATCATAATATCCAGAATAATCAGGTCAGGAGGATCTGAGATAGCTTTTGACAGCGCCTGGTTGCCTGCATTTGCCGCGATGATCTCATAACCATGCCGCTGTAACATCAGACCGATGAGTTTCAAGCTATCAATATCATCATCTACGATAAGTATTTTTTCTGGCATGATTCCGCCAAGTTTTGATCCGTCAACCTGCGTAAGCAAAAGTGTAGCATGAAAGGATATGTGGTGCAAGCAAGGTCAATCTATCGCCAATCACCCTAAAAAAGCCAGTGTTTTGCGACTTGGAGTGCCTACAGCTTATCTGTGTTGGGGTGTCTAATTATTCTTCTTTATGAG
>JAIOHN010000513.1 GCA_019912985.1 Anaerolineae bacterium
AACTATGCTCGCGCACGATGCCGGGATACAGGGCACCGATCATGGTGTGCAGAACATCATGCATCCCACCGCCAAAATTGATAAACGCGGGCGGCGAGTCGGCATACTGCTCTTGCACATGAGCTTGAATACCACGCAGCACATCCTCAAAAGTCTCCACATAAGACGATTCCGGGCCGATGATCCAGGCCAGACACGGCAGCCAGTGATCAAATTTTCTGCGCAGCGCGACATAACCGACCTCACGCCCATCCTGCGCCGTCACGATCAGCACATCCAGCCACCAGATGTGCTCCCGATGCCGCGCCAGTTCATAGCGCCATTCGGCTTCGGAACGCACGGTGCTGAGCAGCATTTGATCGCCGTGATAAGCATCCCAGGCAACCAGCTTGGGAATATCGGCTTCAGTTGCCGGGCGCACGGTAAACTGTGGCTGTTGATCGTCCTTGAGCTTGGGGATAGTTGCCAGTGGAACAGTCGCAAACGCGCCCAGATCCACCGCCATCGTGTAGCCGAACTGCCGGTAAAAGTGGGGGATACCGGTAATCGCCTGCACATGATGCCCGATTGCTGCGCTGCGTTCATGCGCCACCTGCATCAAGTCCCGAATCAGGCCGCGCCGCCGGTAATCCGGTTGGGTGGCGACAATCTCAACTCGCCCTACCGGAATCTTGACGGATTCATAGCGCCAAAGCTGCGGAATCAGCAGCAGCATCGACACAATCTGCTCATCCTTCGCCGGGTCCGCGACCACCCAGATATCATCCCCAGACATCGCCGGATGATCGGGTTGCAACAGGGAGCGAATCCAGCCGCCGATAAACTCATCCGGTTCATCGTGGCCTTCGCTAAAAGCCATTTCACCAAATGCGGCCAGGTTTTCGCGATCACTGACCATTCCCTCACTGATCGAACGCAAAACCAGGCCGTCATGTAATTCACGTCGCATGATAGACTCCTTTCCTCACGGAGATAAGTCTATCATGAACCCTTATGAACCGTATATGATATTTTACACCTGCGCGATTAAAATCCGGTCATGTCAGCAAATCCGCCACGGCTTCCGGTGTAGTCACCGGCATCTGGCAGGCAAAATGGCGGCAGACGTAAACCGTAGGCTGGTGGTCGCGCATCGAGCGATAGCTCAACAGCGGAATCCGGTCTTCGCCTTCGACATCCTGCGCAGTCAGGGCAGTAACCACATTGGGGCGATAAGGATTGCGCACAACATCCAGCAGCGCCTGGGTCGCTTCACTGGTTGGATCGCCCACCAGCGCAACCTCCTGCTGCCCGGCGACCAGCATATCCACGGCGCTTAACGCCTCGCCAAAAGCCTGCGGGTACTGCTTCAATGCCTCAGTCAGCAGGCGCAAAATGCCACGTGCCGCTTCATCATAGCGTGCATCGCCTGTATACGCCGCCAGACGGATGAACTGACGCGCGATCATGGAATTGCCAGCGGGGGTGGCATTATCCTGCACATTACGTGGGCGCACGATCAAATCCTCGTGATCGTCGCTGGTATCAAAAAAGCCACCATCCCCTGTCGCGAAATGTGCCAACACGCGATCTGCCAACCCTTGCGCGGTGACAAACCAGTGTTCCTCAAAGGTCGTCTGATACAGCTCCAGCAGGCCGTCAATCAGGTTGCCGTAATCCTCCAGATAGCCATTGAGCTTGCTCTCGCCCCGCTTATACGTGCGCAGCAAGCGGTAATCATCCACCATCAGCGCACGCAGGAGAAAGGTGGCACAGCGCACTGCCGCTTCACGATAATCATCCCGCTTCAACACCCGTGCCGCTTCCGCCAGGCTTGCCAGCATCATGCCATTCCACGCGGTCAGGATTTTGTTGTCCAGGCCAGGATGCTCACGCTGAGTCCGCGCCGCATACAGGGTGTGTTTGATGTCGTCCAGCTTTTGATGCAGTTCATCCATAGATAGCCCCAGGCGGGCAGCAATCGTCTGATCCTCGTTCGGCACAAACAGGATATTCGCGCCCTCGAAATTACCGCCCTCAGTCGCACCCCAGTACTCAATGGCGACTTCAGCATCATCACCCAGCAGCGATCCCAGCTCATCCGTACTCCAGATGAAGAACTTACCCTCTTCGCCCTCGCTGTCGGCATCAGTGGTGCTGTAAAAACCGCCTTCACTATCCGTCATTTCGCGCAGGATGTAATCGTAAATCTCCGTCGCAATCTGCTTGTAAAACGCATCCCCTGTGATCTGCCAGGCGTGGAGGTAAACCCGGCTCAACTGCGCATTGTCGTAGAGCATCTTCTCAAAATGCGGCACCAGCCAGATGGCATCCACACTGTAGCGATGGAAGCCGCCGCCGATCTGGTCATAAATTCCGCCGCGTGCCATCTTGCGCAGCGTAAGCGTCACCGCATTCAGGGTGTTTTCGTCGCCTGTGCGAGCATAACTGCGCAGCAGGAATTCCAGATTCATCGGCTGTGGAAACTTGGGCGCGCCGCCAAACCCGCCGCGATCACTGTCAAAATTGCGCAGGATGCCGGTGTATGCCTGATCGAGCAACTCATTACTCAACGCGCTTTCATCACCGCCGATGCCCAACGCACTGCGATCCAATGCTTCGGTCATTTGTGACGCTGCGCCTTCAACCTCTTCGCGCCGGTTCTGGAACGCATCCGCCACCCCAACCAGCAGTTGGCGGAAGGCAGGCATCCCCATCCGTGGCTCTCGCGGGAAATAAGTGCCGCCATAAAATGGCCGTCCATCCGGCAGCAGAAAGACCGTCATCGGCCACCCACCCTGCCCGGTCATGGCCTGCACCGCCTGCATATAAATGTCATCAACATCAGGACGTTCTTCACGATCCACTTTGATACTCACAAACAGGTCGTTCATGATGTTGGCCGTCGGTTCATGCTCAAAGCTCTCATGAGCCATCACATGACACCAATGGCAGGCACTGTAGCCTACACTGAGCAGTACAGGCTTGTCCTGCTCCCGTGCGACCGCAAAGGCTTCTTCGCCCCACGGGTACCAATCTACAGGGTTATCCGCATGTTGCAGGAGATAAGGGCTGGTTTCGTTTTTCAGTCGATTCATAAAGGTCGCTTCCGCAGGTAATTTTGCTCATGTGGGCTTACTTTATCGGAAGCAACTTTAAAACGCAACGCGCTTCTACCAGCTTATAAGCGGCTTCTCACTTGATTCCTGATTCCAGAAATCTTCCAGCCAGTCAACCAGTTTTTGCGCCACATCCAGCGTCAGCCGGGCGGCTGATTCAAAATGCTGCGGCGAAAATGCATAGAGGTTGGTGTGATACTTATGCGTCACACACATCAGATAATTACTTTCCCAACGGCGCTGCCCCCATAAGAATGCCAGCCGGTTTTCGGGATCACGCATACTTTCCAGCCAGCGTTCACGATCTTTGTCGCTCAGGCCGGTAAACTGATAGCGCAGGGTCAGCATCGAGCGGAAGGTAAACGAGAACTGCACCAGCCGACTCGCGCGGTCAACATCCACCAGCAGCAGCGCGGCAGCGTCCTGGGTCGCGAGGGTCGCCACACCATGCTGCTGTTCATCATCCACCACCCGTGAGTTAAAGGTTGACATCACCGGCATACTGGGAAAGCGCTGATTCAGCTCCGCCTCCACGCTGATTTCGTCAAACTGCCCGGCCATAAACTGCTGCAAAAGCCAGGGGGCAGGCACTGTCGCGCGCTTGGTTTCAGCGGTTTTCTGCTTGGGTTCATCCATCTGAACAGTCGATAGATCGTTAGCAGACAGATTATC
>JAIOHN010000056.1 GCA_019912985.1 Anaerolineae bacterium
CTGATGTGCCGCCAATACCGTCGAGCGTGAGGCCGGTCAAACATGGTCACACTTCCGGTAAAGGTGTGTCGGTCGATGGGCCGAATGAACTGTAGGTAGCATCGACATACTGCCGGATAGCTGGCTGCGACTGGCCTTCGCGTGTCATGCGCATCACGTCCTGCGTGATGTCAACACAGATGCCGCAGCCTGCTGCGTGATTGTCGAAACGAACCACGCCGTTTGTATCCACATCCTGTATATAACAACTCAGGTTGCTGGTGTGTCCCATCGCGCCGCAGCCGCAGTAACAGGGCTGATGTGTGAGCATGTCCGGGTTAGCGACTGCAAACTGGTACGCCTGCTGAACCCGAACTGGTGCAGACTGTACAAAATCTGGCATTTCGGATAGCGGTGCCATCGCAAACGTTGTTTCACTGCCGCAAGCAGTCAATCCAACCAATGCGAGCAAAAAAACTGCGCCTAACAGGAAGTATCGGGAAGAGAGATGCTCTGGATGAATAATCATATTGGGTAATGCTTTCCAGCAGTATACCCTGCGTGGGTACACTGTAATGAGAACCTCATGATTTTGTTCAGATTATCACAAAGAGGCTTGTGTGATATGCGCCATTTGGCGGGTCTTGTATCGACGCGGAAAGTAGCTATCCGAATCTCTCAGAACAAAACCCTCATCAAATGGAGCGAAACCTGAGATGTGTAACTCTATTAGCGCATTTCTCGATTTTCCAAGCAATGCCGGTAAAGACAGAACAGGGACTTTCAGTTCAAGGGGACTTAGCCGATGATGGAACTCGAAGGAGACCGAAATTAGTCCAGATGCGCTTAATTGGTATTACTCTACAAACAAGTGCGGTGACGGTATGACTGGGCGCACTCTCAAGCTGCAAATTGATTTTTTGGAAAAACCGATCAGTGTCGCTGACTGGTTGCAGGTTTGATCGTTTTGACCGGCTTTTTGCTCTACCCTCTTCAATCGGTGTTACATCATAACGCTGCATCATATCAATTAGATGATTACAGGCGTGTATACATTATGAAGGTAGCTGCTATATCTGAAGAAACTCGCGCCATTCGACGTTCTGCTCTATCTCTATCAGCCGCCTGAAAAAACCGCTTGAAAAGCCTGCAAAAGTGGGGCTATAATCTGTCGTATAAATGCCGAAATGCGACAGTTTAGGCGATAGAAAAATGACCCAAATTCTGAGCCTTCCCGACCACATCCAACCGGGGCAGCTCCCGCCCCATTCCCAGGATAAAAACGTGGTCTCGCAGATCCAGCGCTACAACCGCTGGCTGCTGGCAACCGGGCGGCCGCTTTACCAGCCCGATCTGGAGACCTACCGCGATTACCTGCTGGCGACGCTCGCGCCATCCAGCGTGAAGGCCCACCTGTCCAGCATTCGGCGCAGCTACAAGACCCTCATCGACAGTCTGGAACATCGCCAGGCGCTGGTCGCCTATCTGGAGCGGCAGTTCCCTGACGAGGACTTTGGCACCATCAAGGCCAAAGCCGACGAACTGGAACTACGCCTAGCGCGGGCAGTTGACCCGGAGCGCTCGCGGGTGGCGGTGAACACCATACAGGATGAAGAAGATACCAAGCATCTCCGGCTGACCCCGGCACAGGGCGCGGCCCTGATGATGCAGCCGGATGTGACCACACTCCGGGGACGGCGCGACGTGGCGCTGATCGCCCTGATGCTGGCGACCGGTCTGCGTGAGGGTGAAGTTGTCAAGCTGAATGTGGACGATCTCTACCAAACTTACGGTGGTGTCCCGGCGCTGCGGGTGCGGTCGGGCAAGGGCGCGAAAGCACGGATGGTGCCCTTCGGCGATATGCTCTGGGCCCGGCAAATCACCGAAATCTGGATGGATAGACGCGAAGCAGGGCCGGTGTTCATAGCCATGATCGATGGGCGCGGGGATATGATCGAGCAGCGCACGACGTACAAACGCATGACCACCCGCAGTGTCCAGCGCATGTTAAAGCGATATCCTATCTCGATTAATGGCGTACCGACGACGGCCACGCCGCATGACCTCCGACGCAGCTATGCGCGTAATCTGTTCCTATCGGGAATCCCGACCGAAGTCATCCGGCAGAACCTTGGCCATGCGGATGTCAAGACGACTCAGGACTATATCGGTATCCTGGACGGCTCAACCCGCGCCCCGGTGAGTGTGTATGATCCAACAGTGATCCTGGAAAAGCTGCTCATAACTCCCTAATCCAAAAGCTGTCGTCAAACTAGCCAAACTGCCATGGGCGGGGTTTCGGAAACCAGATGGACGTCTAGTGGGCCCGAAACAGGCCAATCGACGCGCTCCATAACCTATTCAGTAGCCAGAACAACAACGCTTATGCGGGTGTCGGTTTCCGATCTCGGGCAAGGTATTACCCACGTCCACCTCCCTCATGTTTTTGACCGCTTCTGGCGAGCGGACAAATCGCGGTCTTGGAAGTATGGGGGTTCAGGATTAAGACTGGCAATTGCTAAACATCTGATCGAGGCACAGGGCGGGGAAATTGGCGTTGAGAGCACTATCGACAAGGGGAGCCGTTTTTGGTTTACGCTCCCAGTCGCTATCTCAGGCCTAAATGATAAAGCACTCAAGCGTTTCAGCTGCCAATACTCTTGAGAAATACCCAGATTGAATAAGTGACCCATGTCGGTAATACCCGTGAGCAGGTCAGCGTCGGATAACTTTGTAGAGTTCTATTGTCAGAGCTGGCGCGAGCGAAGCTACCAAGACTATCCCCCATTCTGAAAGCGAGAGCGGCACTGTGTTAAGGACTAACTGCGCGATGGGTAGATAGACCGCAGCCATCTGCAAGGCAATGGTCAGACCAATTGCCCCTAACACCGCTCGATTCGAAAAGAGTTGTGGGCCGAGGGCTGATCCTGTCTCGAAACGGCTGTTAAACACATGGAAAAGTTGGGCTAATCCCAGGGTCAGGAAAGCGACCGTCGTCGCCCGGCTGATGTCGGTTGACTGCCCAAGCGCCCAAGCAAAAGCGATAAGTGTCGCTCCAGCGAGAAAGGCTCCCTGGAATGCAATGCTGCCGACAAACGAGGCTGGGGGTCGCTGGCGACGGGTTTCCGGTGGTGGACTCTGCATAATTCCCGCCTCGGCAGGCTCGCCAGCCAGGGCCAAAGCTGGGAAAACATCGGTCACCAGATTGAGCCAGAGAATTTGTAGCGGCAGAAGGGGGAGTGGCAGGCCAGCCACTGTAGCGACCAACATGGTCAGAATCTCACTCAAGTTACAGGAAAACAGGTAGTGTACGAACTTCCGCACATTAGCGAAGACAATCCGCCCCTGCTCTACCGCGTCGACAATGGTGGCGAAGTTGTCGTCGGCCAGCACCATATCGGCGGCTTCTCGCGCCACATCCGTGCCCATGCGCCCCATCGCCACCCCGATGTCGGCAGCTTTGAGCGCCGGGGCGTCATTCACCCCATCGCCCGTCATGGCGACTACCTGATCCTGTGCCTGAAATGCCCGCACAATGCGCAGCTTATGTTCCGGTGAGACGCGGGCGTAGACTGCGGTTGCGGATACCTGCCTCTGCAACATGACCTCATCCATCGCATCGAGAGCCAAGCCGTCCATAACCTGAGCTTCTGGGCTTCCGCTCTCCGACTCCAGCGTCGCCAGAAGCCCCAGCTCCTGGGCAATGGCCTGAGCTGTGGCCTTCTGATCGCCGGTAATCATAACCACTCGAATACCCGCTTCCTGACACCGTCGCACCGCTTCCTGGGCCCCCGGCCGTGGTGGGTCTATCATCCCCACCAGACCGAGAAAGACTAATCCGCTGAAGGGGTCTTCAGTCTGCGTCTGCGCCCCTTTGTAGGCCAGAGCGAGCAGCCGCAGCGCCCGCCCCGCCATTTCATTGTTCACCTGCCATAGCTGCTCCCGATCTGCCTCCGTCAGTTCCACCACAGTGTTACCCTCCTGCCAGCGAGTGCAGTTCGGCAACACCACCTCTGGCGCGCCCTTGACGATCATGGCGAGCGGATAACCGGAGATTAACTCATGCCCATTGGCTCCTTTGTCCCCTTGATGAATCGTCACCATCCGCCGCTCACGTGCATCGAAAGGAACTTCTCCGACTTTAGGATAAGTATCTCGTTCTGCCTCGAAGTCCAGCCCGGCCTTAGCGGCCACCACCAGCAGCGCGCCCTCAGTAGGGTCACCCACCACTTCCCAATGACCATCGGTGTGTTCCAGCGAAGCGGTGTTGCAAAGCAGCCCGGCTCGCAGCGCCAACAGAAAATGAGAATCGGGCTGAAGGGGAACTGCCTGCCCACCCATATAAAACTCCCCGGTAGGCTCATAGCCTACGCCGGTGACTTGTACCGTCCGACCACCCAGATGTAGTTCGCGTATCGTCATCTGATTCTGGGTGAGTGTTCCCGTTTTATCCGTGCAGATCACGTTGGTGGAGCCCAGGGTCTCCACTGCCGCCAAGCGCCGAACGATGGCCCGGCGCTGCGCCATACGCCGCATTCCCAATGCCAGGGCAATGGTCAGGACGGCTGGCAGCCCTTCTGGCACAGCAGCAATTGCCAGCGCCAGACTGGTTTCGAGCATGGACAGGAATTCCTCGCCGCGCCACAATCCCACCCCGACCATCACCGCAGCGATTGCCAGCGCCGCCAGCGCCAGGTAGCGCCCCAGCCGATCCAGACGCTCTTGCAGGGGTGTCTGCTCCTGTTCAGTCTCTGCGATGAGAGTAGAGATTTTGCCGATCGCTGTAGCTGCGCCTGTAGCCGTGACGATCGCCCGCCCCCGCCCCTGGACGACTGCCGTACCCGTGTAGATCATCGTCTGCCGTTCGGCCAGGGGGACATCGGCTGCCAGCACAGCCGCGCTGTCCTTGTCCGTTGCTACCGACTCGCCGGTTAGCGCCGATTCATCCACCCCTAGGCTCCTGGC